>DATFRK010000095.1:0-2736 GCA_035263325.1 Pyrinomonadaceae bacterium
GTCGCCGTCGGCAACATTTAGAAAGATAAGGTTGCGCCAGATGATCGGGGTGGAACCACTCCAACTAGGCAGGGCCAACTTCCAGACAATATTTTCCTCGGTGGACCATTTCGCAGGCAGATTCTTCTCAGCACTCCAGCCGTTCAAATTAGGTCCACGCCACTGCGGCCAATTTTCTGCCTGGACCACCGCAGCCAAGAGCAACACCACCACAACGAGCAGAGCAACACGCGACTTCATCTCGTCCTCCAGGTTTTTGTTGGTGAGCTATTCCGCTCTTAAAGCGGGCAACAACGGCGTTCGCAGCGTCGCCCAGGTTGCCACCACCGATGCCGCGAGACCTGATACTAATACCGCCAGCAGCAACAAGCCCAGCGAAATACCGGAAAAACGACCCGCGCGCGAGAAAAATACCGGCGTGATCGCCAACAACGCGCAGAAGGTACCCGTAACAACTCCGGCGAACAGGAGCAGTGCGTTCTCCGCAACGATCATCAAGGTGAAGTGGCGCGAGTTGTAACCAACCGCCCGCAGTAACGCAAGCTCTCGCCGTCGCTCGAGCACGTTTCTTAACAATACCGCCGCCAACCCGATTGTGCCCAGGATGAGACCCAGGCCACCCAACATTTGGAAAGTCGATAGATACGTGTTTTCGACACGATGAAAACTTGCCAGTCTCTCACCAGTCGGTTGCACATCGAAGCCGAAATCCGCAAGCCGGTCCTCCAGGGCAGCAGTTACCTCCCCAACGCGGTTGGGGTTTGGTAAATCTATCAGGAAGAAACGATACCCTTGTTGGTCCGGAAAAGCTTGAATGAAATTCTTTTCCGACATCAACAATTCGCTTTGAAAGATACTGTCGGCCAGGGCTGCGACCACCCGCACCCGAACGGGACGATCTCCATGTTGTAACTCCAATTCGTCACCCAATTTCAAGTGCAGGACGTAGGTCAGGGAGTTCGCGTCAGCTATCACCGGGACAGCACCATCAGGAAGCGCTTGATTCAACAGCAACCACGGGTTAGCACGCTCCTCGTTGTTAGTAGCAAGTGAACTCTGAAAGGCGAAGCGATTACTCTGCACGAAATCATTGGTGGGCGCCATGATCTTAGGATTGCGCGGCTGATATAGATTCAGACAGCTCGCATCGTCGCCCGGTTGCACGCGAAATCGACTCAACCCCACACCATTGATTGGCGCGTCGGGATTATCGTCAGCTAAGTTGAGCGCCTCTCTACCTTCGCGTGAATTTGGGTCCTGGACCAGTGGTAACAATGAGTCTGCCAGCAGCGGATAGCCACCGGTACCCGAGTTGCGCTCGAGTGTCGATTTCGTATCACGATGGCGGAAGGAGTCGACCGCCACAATAATGAATGCCGCCGAGGCGATGAGGGCAATGCATAAGACACTTCTTGCGGGACGGTAGGCAGCATTGCGAAATCCCAGTCGAGTTATGGCCCACCAGCCGGCGCCAGCCAACGGCTTTTTGTGATGCCGACGCAGCCAGCTAGACTGGTAAAGGAGTAACGCTGCCAGCAGCAGTGTGCCACCGCCAAAGAAACCGGCAACTTGGCCTATTACGTGGACCGTCGCAGCGATCAATAGCAGTAGACCAATGAAGGAAAGTAACAGCGCAATAGAGAATGAGTTGAGCGAACGTTTGCGAGATCCCGAGTTAGCGCGGCTGCCTGAAATTGTGCCGGCCAGTAAACTGCGAGTCGACAGCTTTCGCAAACTTCGCAAGGTCAAGGCTACGCAGAGCAAGGCGGCAAGGACCCCACCCACTGCTCCAATCAATAAAGACTGGGCCGAAAGATGAAGTTGGAGCGAGGTTGTGCCAACCGCCGCGACCCACCAGGTTCTTAGACCGAACATCATGAAGCGGCCGTAGGCAATTGCGCCGAGTAACCCTAACAGACTTCCGCTGACGGCCAGGACCAGTCCTTCGCTGATAAACAAGTTGCGAATCCTGGTTGGCCCAAACCCCACCGCGCGCAACACACCAATCTCCCTGACTCGTTGTTCAATGCCCAACTTGAAGAACAACGTGGCCAGGAGCAGGGCGGAGAGCACCAGGAAGAAACTGAAGTAGAGAAAGTACTCACCGAAATCAGTCGCTCCCCGCGACGCGTCCAGACTTTGCGCCCGCACCGGTATCACTGACACTCCCAGCAAGTCGGAGTTCAGCGAGTCTTTTAGTTTCGCCGCGAATGATTGGTCGTCAGCTGTGTCGAGACGTATGGAAGTCAAGTTACCAAAACGCGATTGCCATAACTGTTGTCCGACTCGGAGCGGAATAAACGCCTTCGGAGTGGTCCGATATTGATGCCAGTAGTCCTCATCTTTCTGTCTGATCCGTTTCAAGTCTACAGGGAATGGCGGATCCCAATCAGAAAGATTTGCTGACCCGGCAATGCCTGGATAATCAGGCACCAGGTTGCGATCGGCTGCCAGGTCTTTGATCGGCACAATACCCGCTACCTGGAAAGTTGCGCTCCTGGTGTCGAGGCGGCCGCTTTCCTGCCAGACGTAATACTCCAGCGTGATTGGATCGCCCTCGTGAACCCCGAGGTCGGTCGCGGCCCACTCGTTAATGATGATCGGCGGAACATCAGGCTTGGCAGGCGCCGGTCTCTCAACCTTTCCGATCAGTTGCTCAATGCTCGGATCATCAAGGGCGCTGACGAGCGAGTAGGGAATTGATTTGGCGCCGGAGTTGATGCTGTTGGCAAGATA
>DATFRK010000096.1:0-4912 GCA_035263325.1 Pyrinomonadaceae bacterium
TGGAACCGGGTGCGACGAGTTGGACGCTCGAACATCGCGATGGGGTCGTGATGGATTCCGACAAGACGGAACATGTCACTGAGTTTGTGCGAGTGCTGGAGCGGTACTGCGCCGCGATTGGGGTCAGAACTTTTGCCGCTCTCAAAAACTGGGAAGAAGAACGAACAGACCCGGTGTTAAGAGCCTTTGCCAAAAACAGCGGTGTGCCAGTAATCAATCTGGAATCAGCCATGCATCATCCCTGCCAGGCGCTGGCGGACATGATGACGATTCGCGAAAAACTAGGCCGAGGACGGAAACGAGTGTTGTTGACCTGGGCCTGGCACCCCAAGCCGTTGCCGATGGCCGTGCCTAACAGTTTTGCGCTTGCTTCGGCCCAGATGGGCCATGATCTCGTAGTGGCCCATCCGGAAGGCTATGAGCTCGATGAAAGCTTAATGGACGCAATCAAGGGTGAGACACTGGCAAGCGGCGGCAGTGTCGAGGTGACGCATGATATCGAGGCCGCCTTTGCCGGAGCGGAAGTGATCTACGCGAAGAGTTGGGGCGCAAAACAATTTTACGGCAACACTGAACAGGAGATCATTGCACGTTCCCGGTATCGGCGAAAATGGATCGTCGACGAGCATAAGATGAGCACTACGAACGAAGCGATCTTCATGCATTGTCTACCGGTGCGGAGGAATGTGATCGTCACCGATGGCGTAATTGACTCGGCAGCCAGTGCAGTCATCGATGAAGCGGAAAACAGATTACACGTGCAGAAGGCAGTTTTGGCGGAATTGCTGGGTGGTTAGGTCTTTTGCGGTTGCGCTTTGTGCTTGGTGCTTTGTTTCGTCCTCCGCACCTTCTTAGATTTGAACAAAGGCCGCCGCAGCCCAAACAAAGAACAAAGTACAAACGACAAAGTACAAAAGACATAGAACACCGATTTATGACGACCGTTGACGACCAGTTGAGACTTGACTTGCTGCGTGAAGCTCTGCCTTACATTCAGCGCTTCAAGGGCCAAACTTTTGTCGTGAAGTTCTCCGGCAAAGTCACCGAGAGTCACGACAATCTCACTTCATTAGCTGAAGAACTCGCCTTACTACATCAGGTTGGAATTCGCCTTTGCGTCGTCCATGGCGGCGGTAAGCAGCTCAGCGAACTGGCCTCAAAAATGGGCGTTGAACAGACGATCATTGAAGGTCGTCGCGTCACTGACGATGCTACTCTCGAAATGGCGAAGATGATCTTTGCCGGCAAGATCAATACCGACATTCTGGCGACCCTGCGTCAACGCGGTATCGAAGCTGTTGGTCTCTCGGGCGTTGACGGAAACATCGTTCACGCCGAGCGCCGGCCGCCAAAAGAGATCCTAAATCGTGAGACCGGTGAACGGGCCCAGGTGGATTTCGGTCACGTGGGTGATGTGGTCCAGATAAATTCCCGCCTCCTGGTCGTACTCCTGGATCATGGTTACCTACCGGTGATTTCATCGCTGGGCGCTGACGACGACGGCATGGTCTTTAATATCAATGCCGACACGATCGCGGCAGAAATCGCTGTTCAACTGAAGGCTGAGAAACTCATCCTGCTCAGCGATGTTGATGGGATTTATCTGCGAGCCGGCGAGCCTGACACCAAGTTGTCGCGCTTGACGGCTGCGGAGGCCGAGGAATTGATACAGCAAGGCACAGCCACTGGTGGCATGATTCCAAAGCTTGAAAGTATTACCACCTTGTTACAACGAGGGGTTCACAGCGCCCACATTATCAGTGGCACCAAGCGCAATGCCTTGCTGTCCGAAGTCTTCACCGACAAAGGCACCGGTACAATGATCGCTTCTTAGTCAGTGGTTAGTAGTCAGTGGCCAGTGGTTCATAGGTTCTATAGGTCGCATAGGTCCTATTCCGAACTGACCACTGATTAAAGATTAACCGAGAGGTGATTGAGGTAAGTGGCGATCGCGATCGAATGGTGGATCTTCGTGATCCGGCATCGGATCGTCCGGCCAGTCGTGACGCCATTGCCGCCGGTGATCCTGGTCAGCGTAGTAACGGAGATAGACCTGGTTGTCTTCTTCGCTACCACTTCCGGTGAGATCAATGACGTACGCATAGCCGGGATTTTCCGGGAACAGTACAGCCTCCTCACGCAGCGAGTCGTGGTACAAGTGATCATAAAGCTGGCGATCACTAAGATGGTCTGTGTGCAGCAGGTAAGCCCCGAGGGAAGCCATGCGGTTGATCAGTTCCATCAACTTCTCGCACAAACTCACCTCGTCGAGTTCCCCGGACGGCACAAGCTTGAGCCCAGAGTTCTCCAGTAGCTTGAAGACCGTGGTGGGCTCTGCCGTTTCGTACTCGAGTACATGTCGCAGAAACTCTTCCTCCATATCGGCCGGCATCTCTGAAAACGACATGGTACTGCCGCCAAGTTTTTCTAGCTCCTCGCGCAATTTGGCGATCCGTTTTTCCTGGTCTGGTTCTTCGCTGATAGGTGTGAGTGACATTTTAGGCTCCTTAAGGAATTGAGAGGTTTAAGGTTTGAGGTGTTCGTGGAGTTACCTGTGAGGACCTCCGTACACCTTGGCTGCGCGCGTGTGTGAGGCTGCAGCCATTACTCGAGTGAAAAGCAGCCGCATTTTCGTCTCGCGTTTCAAAAAAGTAAAGGCGAGAGGTGCTTTTTTTATAGCAACCGAAGGAGCACAGCCTCTTCACGTTGCCGAGGGCGATGGCAGCGGTGGTGGCGCGGGAGGTGCCGGAGCAGTAAACATTCCAAGGTTTGCCAGACCTAGGCTCTCCTCAATTTCAGCCATTCGTTTCAACGCCGCCTCAAATCCATCTTCGCCAAACTGGGCCGTCTCGATCTCCTCAAACGTCCCCCCCAGACTATCAAGCTCATCATCGCTGAGACTCTCTTTCCACGCAGGGAAAATCACGGTGTCCTCGATAGCGGCGTGGTGTTCGTACATACGCACGAACGCCTCCAGCGTTTCGACAAATGGACCAGCCGCGGCCGCGGGTAATTTATCCGCTTTGGTCACGGCGAGAATGTAGTCAGTAATCTCCCGCCCGCGGGCGTGTTGAGCGAGGAGTACATCGGTGTAGACGGTGGCTGGGCCCTGCACTTTCTTTAGCGAGGGAATGATGTACACCTCTTCCAGCTTCTTCTCGTGATACTCTTCGCCAAAGGCACGAAACAGTTGCGCAGTCTTCTCCAGCGCAGCTAGCGGTACCGAGGTCGCGTTTTCGCGCAACTTAGCTGCTGCATCCTGATAGACAAGCAATGCGCGACGCAAGACGCCATGTTCTCGCATTAAATCTTCAACCGCCGATACGTCACCGCCCGATTCATCCGAGGTTGATTCTTCGGCCTTTGCCTGTTCGGCGGGAGCGCCATTAACGTTACCGGTAGCCTGGCGTTTGCACCCCGCCAGCAAGGTACCCGCACCAACTATTGAGATTCCAGCCAACAATTCTCGTCTTGTACGATTCACTTGGGTCTCCTTCAGTGGTTACTGACTAACCGATCTAACAATATGATATCTAACTTCATTTAAGACTCTTTGATATTACTCTCCTGCGAACGTTAGACTAAGCAGAAAATAGTCGCGTTGCCCTGAGTCTATGAATAACGAAGCCATAGCCAAACGCTTCCAGCAACTGGCCGCGCTGATGGAAATCCGCGGCGACGATCCCTTTCGCCTCCGTTCCTATCGTAACGCGGCGGAAGCAATCGAGGTATGGCCCACACCCTTGCAAGAAATTGTGGCTAAGGAAGGTGTTGCCGGCCTGCAAACAATTCCGGGCGTGGGCAAGGCAATTGCCGGTAAAGTGGTAGATCTGCTCGAACATGGATCGTTTGACGCGTGGGACCGGTTGGTGGCGGAGACTCCTGAAAGTGTCCTGGAGTTGCTGGAACTTCCGGGCATAGGACCAAAGACTGCCGCCCTGCTGCACCAGCGCTTTCACGTGTCTTCACTCGAGGAACTCAGGAAATTCGTCGCTGGTGGCGGATTGGACAAGGTAGAGGGCATCGGGCCCAAGACGGCCGAGCGGATCAAGGAAAAGCTCAAAGATTTTTGAATTTTTGATTTTTGATCGGCTCGCTACGCTCGAATCGCCCCAGTGACTCAGGAAACGTTCACAATGTTTCGGCCACGAGAAAAATCGCTCAATTAAACTGAATAAAGTGCTCTGCGTAATCCGTGTAATCTGTGGATCGTTTTGCCAAACAAACCATTCTCGTGATTGAATTGGCCCGCGTTTTTCTGCTTCAAATCTTCCAGACTCAAGGAACCTCTCATGAGCAAAAAGATCAAACGCCGTGACTTCATGCGCACGAGCGCGGTCGCTGGTTTAGCACTCGCTACACCCAAAGGTGACAGCAAGGGTTTTCCAATGATCCTCAAGCAGAGCGCCGTCAAACCTTTGGTGATTTCCTCGGCCAACGGTAACCGCTTCAAAAATGGCGGCAATGTGACCGCAGTGCAAAAGGCTTTCACCATGATCACCAGCGGCGCTGATGTGCTGGACGCGGTCATTGCCGGCGTCAACATCGTCGAACTTGATCCGCTTGACGACAGCGTGGGTTACGGTGGCTTGCCAAATGCTGACGGAGTCGTACAGCTCGACTCATCCTGCATGCATGGGCCAAAGAAACGGGCCGGCGCGGTGGGGGCAATTGAAGGAGTGCGCACTCCCTCCCTGGTAGCCAAGGCGGTGATGGAAAACACCGACCATCACCTGATCGTCGGCAAAGGGGCGCAGGACTTTGCCCGCGACATGGGCTTTAAGATCGAAGACGACCTGAACACGGAAAACTCTCGCCGGCAATGGTTGGAGTGGAAACGCCGCACGGATCCCAGTCACTACCTCGATCCTAAGAAACGCGCCGAGGCCGGACACCGTGCGGCCCTGGAAAT
>DATFRK010000097.1:0-4971 GCA_035263325.1 Pyrinomonadaceae bacterium
CTGAATATCGCGCGCAATTTGATGCGTATATTCGCCGGGTCAAGATCGAAGGCTCAGCTCGTGGCGTGATGAAGGTGCGAACGGCGAACGGCGAAACGCGACTTTGGGAGTACTACAACACCTTGCGTACGGAGGGCGTGGAAACTCCGATTGTCCGCGGGATGGCCCACGATGCCACGGAGCGCAGGCAAGCGCTGGTTCGCGAAAAGGACGCTCGCCTGGAAGCCGAGGCCGCTAACCGCGTCAAAGATGAATTCCTCTCAACCCTCTCACATGAGTTGCGGACGCCGCTGACCGCGATCATGGGGTGGTCCAACTTATTGCTCTACGGTGATGTAGCTCCGGAGAAGCATCAGCAGGCTTATGAGACAATCGCCCGTAATGCCAAATCACAAGCTCAATTGATCGATGATCTGCTCGAAGTGTCGCGCATCATCACCGGCAAGATTCGGCTCGACTTCGTTCCTTGTGAACTACAAGCCGTGATCGAAGCAGCAGCCGAAAGTCTTCGCCCGGCCGCTGAAGTTAAGGGCGTTAGCCTGCAATTATCGGCGAAGGCCGATGCCGGTCCGGTCCTGGGTGATCGAGAACGATTGCAACAGGTTGTTTGGAACCTTTTATCGAATGCCGTGAAATTCACCCCGGCCGGCGGATCAGTGCAACTCAATCTGCTACGCATCAATTCACACGTGGAGATCGTAGTCACCGATTCGGGCGCCGGTATCGGACCCGACTTTTTACCTCACGTGTTTGAGCGATTCCGCCAGGCGGACGGATCAACTACGAGAAAACATGGCGGACTAGGTTTGGGACTCGCGATTGTTCGCCATTTGGTGGAATTGCACGGTGGTTCGGTACGAGCGGAAAGTGAAGGTGAAGGAAAAGGCTCAACGTTCACGGTCAGGTTGCCGCTCCTGCTCCAAACGCCAGCGCCCGTTGAAACACGAGCCGCGGTTGCGAAACCCACGGTTAAAAGCGGTGAAGCTCAGTCGCTTGCCGGCTTGGACCTGCTCATTGTGGATGATGAACTTGATGCCCGCGAACTCTTGTCGACAATGCTTGAGCGGTGCGGTGCAAGTGTGAAGGCGGCCGCGTCGGTCCGGGAGGCACTCGAATACATGGAGACCTGGAAACCCGACGTGCTAATCGCTGACATTGGCATGCCGGTGGAAGACGGGTATGACTTGATCAAGAAGGTGCGGGCACGGACAAAAGAAAAGGGCGGGCAAGTCCCGGCGTTAGCATTGACGGCCTATGCGCGGACGCAGGATCGAGTGCGGGCCCTATCCTCGGGGTATCAAGTACATTTAGCGAAGCCGGTGGATCGCGCGGAATTGGCGGCTGTGATTGCGCGATTGGCTGACCGCGCGGGTTAGCGCTTTGGAGTGCGGGGACTTGTCACCGCTTTGGGATCGAGGCAGTGTTGTTGAGTTAAGTGATCACAAAGCGGTGACAAGTCCCCGCACTCCAAAAAGGTTCCCGCACCTGAAGAATTCATAAAATCGCGACAATTCTCAGTGGACCACCGCTACCACCTTTTATCTTCATCGGCAGCGCGATAACGCGAAACCCCTTCACCGGCAACTGGCCCAGGTTAGCCACATTTTCAAATGCCGGAATGTTGTTCTCAAAAAGCACCCGGTGGCTTTCGAAGAGTGTCGACTGCCCTCGGTCGATACTGGCGGTATCCAAACCAATTGCCTTGATGCTGCGGTTCTTTGCCAACCAACGAGCTGCTTCCGGATCCAAACCCGGGAAATGAAGCTTAGCGACAGCCGCGGCACCACGTTCGTCGGTGCCCAAATATTTCTTGCGGTCAGGGTAGTATTGGCCATAACCGGTGCGCAGTAACACGATGCTCCCCGCAGGTATCGCTCCGTTCTTGCGCTCCCAATTCTGAAAATCATTTGTGCTGACGAGATAATCCGGATTACCGGCGCACTCAGCCGTGACATCAACTATCAGCCCCGGTCCCATTAGTTGGTCCACTGGAATCTGGTCAACGCTATTCTTGCCTTTAGCAAAGTGGACTGGCGCATCGAGGTGCGTGCCGCCATGCTCGGCAGCGGAAAACCGATAGGCAGAGTAGTAGTAACCTTTATCAGTAATTCCTTCAGAGTCTGTTTCCAGTTTGAACGTTTCGGCGGTGGGCCAGTAGACCGAATCAGCATCGAAGGCGTAAGTAAGATCGACTACGCGCTCTTTTGGCTGCTGCGCGGCCGCAGTTATCAGGAAACAGCCAAGCAGAAGTAGGCTCAGGAGTTTCATAGGCACTCGTCCCCCAGTAAGTTTTTTGAATTTCTACAACAGAGTAGATCATTCCACTGGTACACGGCGACCCCCGTGGGACCCCGGGCGGCCCGCCGGCATACTTCGCTAGATTCAAGTTTGAGTGTAAAGAGAGAATGCGGGCAGGCGGCCCGCGGTTCCAGTAGTCTAAGTAGCAGGCAGCAGTGATCCCAAACCGACGAGGGGTGCGGTAGGAGAGTGATCGCCGGAATTGACGCGTCGTTGCTCGACTAGCAGTTCCTCAAAATCCGTGGCTGACAGTGACCTGCTGAATAGGAAACCTTGCACGATGTCGCAATCAAGGAAACTCAAGTACTCGAGTTGTTCCTGCGTTTCCACTCCTTCGGCAATTACGGTTAGATTGAGCGCATGGCCAAGCGTGACAATCGCGCGCACAATGGCAGCATCGTCGGGATCAGTGCAGACGTCGCGCACAAAACTCTTGTCGATCTTCAAGGTGTCGATAGGAAAACGTTTCAGATAGGAAAGCGACGAATAGCCCGTACCGAAGTCGTCGATGGCGATCTTGATACCCATGCTCCGCAGCTCGTGCAATTTCTCAATCGCCTGCTCCGGATCTTTCATGATCGAGCGTTCAGTCAATTCCAATTCCAACCAGGCCGGGTTAAGCCGTGTTTCCTTAAGTATCAACGCAACCGAGTTGATGAAGGTCGGTTGCTGAAACTGCCGCGCGGAAAAATTCACTGACAGGCGCATACATTCAAGGCCTTTTTCCTGCCATGACTGGTTGCGGGAACAGGCAGTGCGCAAGACCCAGTCACCAATCGGAATAATCAAACCGCTGTCTTCTGCCAGTTGAATAAATTCCTCCGGATAGAGCAGGCCCAGGCTGGGGTGGCGCCAGCGAAGTAATGCTTCCATCCCAACCAGGTGGAAATAACGTGTGTTTACTTGTGGCTGATACTCAACGACGAATTCACCCCGCTCCAAACCAGGTCGCAAGTTACTTTCGAGCACGAGTTGTTTGAGCGCGCGAGTAGTGCCTCCAGCGGTATAGAAGTGATAGGTGTTGCCGCCCTGTTCCTTGGCTCGATCGAGTGCGGCACCCGCGCTCTTCAAGAGCGTCGGAGTATCGCGCCCATCGTAAGGATAGAGACTGATGCCAATACTGCTCGAGATAAAGAGTTCCTGTTCATCGAAAATAAAAGCCTGATCCAAAGCGTTCTTAATAGCGCGCGCGGTGTTGGCCGCATCCTGGGTACGAGGAATCTGCGTCAGGAGAATGGCAAACTCATCACTGCCAAACCGCGCGACCGTATCGCTTTCCCGCACACAACTCCGCAGTCGTTGGGCCACTGATTGTAATAACCGATCGCCGGCGGTGTATCCCAGCGAGTCGTTGATGGTCTTAAAACGATCTAGATTTAGTAATAGTACGGCCTGGATCTGGTCGCTGCCTCGGGTTAAGGCAATTGCCTGTTTCAAACGGTCTTTAAAGAGTGCCTGGTTGGGCAGGTCGGTCAACGCATCGTGATAGGCCAGGTGATTGAGGTTCTCCTGCGTCTGCGAGTTCTGGGTGAGATCCACCACGAAGCAAACCACCTCATGTTCGTGTAACACGGCGCCGAACAGGACATTGACGCGGCCGCCATCTTTGCGGATGAACGCTTTCTCGAAAGCTGCGCAGGATCCGAAGGCCACCAATTTCTCGAAGGCTTCCTCGTCAAACCGGTGCAACTCGGGCGGAGTTAGTTCCCAGAGGGTTGAGGGTAAGTTATTGCGGGTATAGCCGATAATCTTTAGAAAGGCGTCATCAACATCAGTGATAACGCCGCTGGGATCAACGAAGACGATCCCCATCAAGTTTGAGCCGACCAGGGCCCGGAAACCCGTTTCGAGTTTGCGTTCAAAGGTCTCAGCCTGAGATGCCTTATCCTGCTTTTGCCGAGATTTCATCGTCAGTTCCAGTTCCAGACGCTCAATGAGAGAGGCCCCATCGGAAATATTGGGAGAAAATTTGAATTACTTGATAAGTGAGGGTTGGGCAGAAGGTTGGTTAGCCGGGGCTTCAACCCAGCCGCTAGGCTAACAGAGTTGCTGGGGGCATTTCAACGGGTTTTTTGGCTAGTGATTTAGCTCTAAAGAACCCGGAGCGGCGGCGACGGGAACAGAAGACGAAGCGGCAGCGACGGGAAGATAACGTCACATCGAGTCCTAGTTGACTTTATCTTCCCGTCGCTACCGCAGTGGGTTCCCTATAACTTCAACGGGCTGCTGTACTTGTCGCCAATGATGCACCCGCGGGCAGTTTTTCATTAAGGTAGCGGGTCAGTAATCCGTACAAGTGACGGGTCGTGCCTGGACCTTCATAAATCCCATGCGAACGATTTGGATACGCCATCATCGAAAATGGCTTGTTCGCCGCGACCAACGCATTAATCAACGCCTCACTACCCTGGTAATGCACATTGTCATCTCCAGTTCCGTGGACAAGTAGCAGGTTCCCTTTTAGCTGTCCAGCAAACGTCACTGGAGAACTCTGTTTCCATTCATCAGGATGATCCTGGGGCAGCCCACAATACCGTTCCTGGTAGATTGAATCGTAATAATGAATATCAGGCACCGGCGCAACCGACACGCCCACCGAGTAAACATCCGGGTATCGGAACATGGCGTTGAGGGTTGATGAACCGCCACCACTCCAGCCCCAGATACCAACTC
>DATFRK010000098.1:0-6843 GCA_035263325.1 Pyrinomonadaceae bacterium
ATGAATATCATGTTGGTGTCGGTCACTGAACGCACCCGTGAGATTGGTGTTCGCAAGGCTATCGGCGCCAAGCGCAGCGATATCATGTGGCAGTTTCTAATAGAGGCCGCGACGCTCACCGGTCTCGGTGGCATCGTCGGCCTCTCAATTGGTTGGTTGACAACTCTCCTGCTGCGCTTGTTCTTACCTTCCTACGTTCCGATGTGGGCCCCCCTCGGCGGCCTGGCAGCGAGCGTGGGCATCGGACTTATCTTCGGCTTATGGCCCGCCTGGAAGGCCGCCCGTCTCGATCCTATTGAATCGCTGCGTTACGAATAGGCTACGACAAGAAGCTGGCGAACAGCGTAGCGAAGATCATTCCTAAGCCAAGACCCAGAATCGTAAGTGTGAGCGTCACCGCCCACCCCACCGTCGAACTCACCTTCGTTCCGGTATTCGCTAACCCCTTAGCCATTAGCCAAATCCAATAGAAGGAAAGCAAACCGAAAGCGGTCGCCAGCACAAACAGGGCGGGATGGGTCGCCGGCGAGACTAACGCCCCGAGGTTATCCTGCACGAGTGTTTCCGCACCCAGTATTGGATGGATATCGTCAGGCGATTTCACGTACAAAAGAATCAGGCTCAGGACCTTGGTTACGATGACCACAGGCAACGAGGCATATAGCAAAGCGGAAAGGGCCTGCCAAAAGTTTATGCGACCACCAAAAGCAATCACGCCCAGCAAGAAAAGCGCGGCAGCGAAACAATACTTAGCGAAGGTGCCATTCACGCTGCCGACCCCTTCGGTGATCCGCGCTGGTAGCCCTCTCGCCTGCTCCAGTTGCTGCTCGCGACTTCTTTCAATGGCCTCAGCTGGAACAAAACCACTCTCGGCCAGCTTGTCGACCCTGTAGTTAACGATCCGTTCCGGGGTTAGTCGCTGCACAAACGCCGTCGTATAAAGCACATTCATGAAGGCGATAACCACAAATGCAGCCACCCAACGTGGATGCGCGCGGAGATTGCGAAAGACCCGCGTCGGTTCATAGAAAATGCCGAACACTCTTTCGGCAGCGGAAAGGGGTGGTTCCGGGGCCTCAACTCTAGGCAGCGGAATGAAACTAAGCGCAAAAGCCACAATGCCCATCAAGCACGTAAATCCGCCTGCGACAACACCTGCCGGTAGTACCTTCGCTAAACCCAGGCCTAAAAGAACCAGGCCCAGGACAAACACGCCAATGGCAACCGGCCTCATCTTGGTTGGTCGTGGCGCCGGGGCAGGCTGCTCTGGTGGTGGCGGTGGCGCCTGAAACTCTGGTGCTTGCGGATCACTCATCGATTTATCCTCCTTGGAGGACGGTGTGACATTGCTCTCCGTCCAGCGTGAAATGTCAATCGTTAATCATGAAATGGAAATTTGACTGGAAGTTATAGCATTGAGACTGCTTAATACGCTTGTCGCTGGCGTTAGGTTTCAGGGGAAACCACACGCGATTTAGCTTCTGTTATTCAGCCACGAACTTTACAAACAGGATACTAATCTCAATTTAGCGACCAGCTTCCACCCAACCAGGCACGCGAATACAAGCGACTTGATGCCCCGGCGCCACCTCGCGCAACTCCGGATCCGTGTGGGCACACTCTTCAATCGCAATCGGGCAGCGGGTGCGAAACCGACAGCCTGAGGGCGGATTGATCGGCGTGGGCACATCACCCTGCAAAATAATTCTATTTCGCTTCTGCTGCGGATCGGGAACCGGGATCGCTGAAAGCAAAGCTTGCGTGTAGGGATGCAAAGGTCGAGCATACAATTCCGCGGCGTTCGCGATCTCCACGATCCGGCCGAGATACATGACGGCCACCCGAGTGGAAATGTGTTCTACAACCGCCAGTCCATGTGAAATGAACAAGTACGTCAACTTAAACTCGTCTTGCAACTCCTGCAATAGATTCACTACCTGCGCTTGCACCGACACGTCCAACGCCGACACGGGTTCATCGGCTACGATCAGCTTTGGATTCAGCGCGAGAGTACGGGCGACTCCGATACGTTGACGCTGGCCGCCCGAGAATTCATGAGCGTAGCGGTTCATGTAGTCAGGATCGAGACCCACGCGGCTCAACAGACTTGCGACGCGTTCTCGTCTCTCTTTTTTGTCTCCTTGCTTGTGAATCACCAGGGGCTCAGCAACGATATCACCGACCTTCATGCGCGGATTCAGCGAGGCATACGGATCCTGGAAAATGATCTGCATCTCTCGGCGAATCTCACGTAGCTCTTTCCGGGATAACTGCAAGACGTCTCTACCCTGAAAGCTGACCTGACCGGCAGTCGGTTCGATTAAGCGCAACAAACAGCGACCGACGGTTGACTTGCCACAGCCCGATTCACCGACGAGACCCAGCGTCTCACCGGCGAAAATATCAAACGACACGCCATCAACGGCGCGCAGTACCTCATCACTTCCTTCGACTGGAAAGTGCTTGACGAGGCCACGGACGCTGATCAACGTGTCAGGAGCAGCGGAGATCACGGGACCAGCGAGTGGCCGCTGATCGTCCTGGGAAATGGTAGTGCTCATGGATGTTGAGTTGCTTCCCGCTCGCTTGTTAGTCTCGCCGTCGGATCGTACAACACACAGCGCACTCTGACTCCACCTTCAAGATCGTACAGGGGAATATCTCCTACCGTACAGGCTGGCATTCGCAAGGGACAGCGAGGCGCAAAATGACAACCCACTGGCAGATCTGTGGGACGTGGCACTATTCCCTCAATTGTTTCCAGTCTTTCTTTTTTAGGTGCGGACTCGCTGGGCAGCTTCGGGACTGAGCGCAACAGGCCTTCGGTGTACGGATGTTTTGGTCGCGCAAAAAGCTCAGCTACCGGCGACTCCTCGACGATGCGACCGGTATACATCACCGCCACCCGATCCGCGACTTCTGCTACGACACCCAGATCGTGAGTAATCAGCAGCACTGCCAGCTCACGTTGTCGCCGCAACTCATCGAGCAGTTCAAGAATCTGCGCCTGGATCGTGACGTCCAGCGCGGTAGTTGGCTCATCGGCTATCAGCAGCTTGGGATTGCACGCCAACGCCATGGCAATCATTACTCTTTGCCGCATACCACCTGATAACTGGTGCGGGTAGTCGTTGATACGCCTCGCCGGGTCCGGAATTGCCACTTCACGCATCGCTTCGATTGCTGCCTGCCGGGCCTGCGTTCGTGATAGTTTGCGATGCAGTCGCAGCGCTTCAGCAATTTGTTCCCCAACGGTGTAGACCGGATTCAACGAGGTCATCGGATCCTGGAAAATCATCGCGATGTCGTCGCCACGCATCTCGCGCATTTCCTCGTCCGAGAGTTTTAGCAAATCTTTTCCGTCAAAAAGAATCTCACCGTTGACGATCTTCCCAGGTGGTGCGATCAAGCGCATGACTGACAAGGCGGTGATCGATTTGCCACAACCGGACTCACCTACCAAGCCCAACAATTCGCCGCGATCGAGATAGAAAGAGACGCCATCCACTGAGCGGACCAGGCCAGCGCGAGTGGGAAAATGAGTTTTGAGGTCTTTTACTTCGAGTAGGTGTGGCTGCATTGGGTTAACGGACATTGAAATTGTACACGAGCTGCATCCGCATCGAGACGGTCCGTCCGTCCTTCTTGGCCGGAAGAAATTTGATCTTTCGGGCAGCAGCAATTGCCATTTCAGTCAAGCCATCTGGCAGTTCTGAGATAGACCGGATATTGGTCACACGACCACTGGCAGTTAACACCACCTCAAGTACTAGCGAGCCGGTGACTTTATTGCTGCGGGCAATCTCGGTGTACGAAGGTTCAGGTTTGAGAAACACCATTGCCTTCCTCGTCACCTCCTTGCCGCTGAAGACTGGGTTCCCCTCATCGTCGTTTGAGATGCGAGAAGTCACCACCGAGCGGTTTGCCTCCGGACCCAATCCCGAATCATCGCTCACTTTTTCGCCTGACAACCTTGAGCCCAACTTTATTGAGGAAAAGAAGGTTGCTACCGATACGTTGGGGTTATCTCTCTTTTCAACAATATCGGCAATGGCACTTCTTTGTTCAGCAAATGCGACAAACGCATACAAATGTTCGCTGCCGGCGTAGAACTGAATCTCTCCTGCGGGGCCTGGACTGGATGTCGCATACCGCTTGCCGGGAGTTCCCTTGAGATTTAAATCGCCTTGGGGTGCGATCTCCCTAATAACTAGCCCTCGCTTCTCGAATTCGTCAATGAAAGCCTGCAACGACTGTCGGGGCTCAGGATTGTCAAACGTGTATATCCCGTAAACTACTCCGTCGTAGTAAGCCCCGAGTATTCGCGTCGTGCGATTCGCTTGTGTTCGCTCGAGAAACTCCTGGTAAGTACTCATCGTCGGCGGAGCAGGCAGCTTGACTGAAAACTCTTCACCCTCGACTGTATAGGTTTTCCATTGAGTTTCTGAATTTTTCAGTGCGGCGTTGCCACCTAAAACCTTCGGCGATGTTGTTAGGCAAATCGTGAGCGCAGCAATAACAAGTATCAAGCTAGTGATGCGAATGCGTAATCTCTTCATTTAGAACCTCGCACCTCCACTATTACCGATTCGGCATCGTCCCAACTCTCGCAATGGCGACTGGCAGGCCAAACAAAGAACAAAGAACTAAGTACAAAGCACACCATCACAAACCTAGCTTGTTCATTCGCGCAGCTTCGTAGTCGCCGTCTTCAGCGGGATATCTCAACGCTTTACCAATTGTTCCCTTCGCTTTGGCGAGCGCCCAAACAATGCTTTCTCCAGCCGGCAGAACTTCCGGCTTCGCGGAAAACACGGAATCTGTAAATGCCTCTTCCGCATCGATCGCTTGCCAGCCCTGCTGCTTGAACATCTTGATCAAGTCGTCGAGGAAAAGTCCATTAAGCAGATTGTAATGCATCAGGATAGTGTGCTTGACTGACCGGCCCAGCACGCGGCGAGACAATGAGTCGTAGTAGCCGGCGCGATCCCAGATGTGCTCCAAATAAAAATCTCGATAGGGCTTAAGATCAGCGTTCGGATCCTTCTTCAACCGCGCTGTCAGTCGCTGATCGATCACCCAATCAGAATTATCTATCGTCACATGTCCAACTCGATATCCATGTTGCGCCAGGAACGCTCGCACACCGTCTCGTTTCTCGACTGTGTCTCCTTCTTTGAGCAGGGGAAACCGGAAGTACTTGCGGAAACGGGAAAAGCCTTGCAGCAACGCTTCCGCCCGCAGGATGTCGTCCGTGTATTCAGTTAACGAAGCATTCGTCGCGTTGAGACTGCGATGCGAGTAAGTATGATTCCCAATCAAGTGGCCTGACTTGTTCCAGTCAGACAGTAGCTGTTTTCCTTCATCACTCTCGATATTGCGGCCAATGACAAATAGCGCGGCTTTGAGGGAATGGGCGGAGAGCGTTTGCAGTATCGCTTGATTGCGTTCGCTTGCTGTCAGCTTAACTGCGTTCCCCCACGAAAAGTCATCCATCGTAATTGCGAATTGTGGGGTAGACTTCTGCGCCCTCAGGTTAATTCGACTGAGGCCAATTGCGACTGCGCCCAAACCAACCGTCCTGGTGAAATCGCGCCGATTCATCACTTTAGTCCTCAATGTAAAAATCGTGCTGCTGGTCCATCGGGTTTCAACTGTTCGCGCAACACACTGAAGGGCACAATAGTTTTGGTAAAAACGGCCAGCGCGTGGGGAAAATCAAAATAGACCGCAACTCCTTTAGAAGTGATCGCCCACGACGCCATTTCGGGAAGCGAGTCGGCGGTCATGAACGGCTCCTGACGCTTTTCAACTTTGCGCCCCTCCCTGCTTGCCTCCTCGCGTTCGATTTGCTCAGCCCGCCGGTTGATATCCGCCGCCACAAAACTCGCGATGACTGACTTGTAGTCCGCACCCGCTTTGAATAAGTCGGCCAGGGCAAGTTCTTTGTTCGCGACCAGGTCGTACGTCAACGTACTAACCGCTTCAGTTGGATGAGCGCCGCAACATATCTCCTCGTTGAGCTCGATGCTTACGAGCTCGTCCGTACCTAACATTATGTTGTAGTTCAAGTCGTAACTGCCGCCTGGATTTGGATCCTTGGCGTATACCTTGATTCCTTCCTGAGCCAGTGACTCAATCCGCTGGTTGAAAGCAGTTATCGCCGGGGTGGTGGTGCCGGTCAGCTGCGGATACGACGCGCTGAGGTTTAAAGACCTGGTCGTAGTATTCTTGGGTACCAGCTGCAGTCCCTGGTGAAAACCCACAAACTGCTCGTTGAAGAAAGCCGGAATCTTTCCCGATCCGTCTGGTCTGGACCACTCGCAATCAAGGTCCAAGTCGAGTGCTTCATCCCCTTTCTTACAAACTAGTTTCCCGGTCGCCTTACCTTTTGGCCCGGTCTCGTTAAGTTCAAGTCGACCGTCCGAGCCGACTGTGCCTTTGAGCTGTAGATCCTGCTTGAAAATATCGTAGAAGTACGTGCCGGAAGCCTGTGCACCCTCGATCTTGAGCTTCATCTCGACGTGCTTATCGCCCAGGCGACCACGGTAGACTCTTACTCCCGGTGCACTGGATTGGCCCAGGGTGAGTTGGGCGCACAGAAGCAGGAGACAAGTCGAGGTGAGTTGGTCTAAGCGGAAGTACAAATTGCTAAGTGGAACCATTTAGTTCAGACCGTCGAGTTTTCCCGGTACTCTCCCCACACCCGGCGCAAGCGATTGCTGATCTCGCCCACAGTTGCATAGGCTTCGACACTCTCCAGGATCAGGGGCAAGAGATTTTCCGTGGTCCGCGCGGCAGCTTCCAAACGATCCAGCGCTGCATCTGTCGCTCGAGCATCGC
>DATFRK010000099.1:0-9140 GCA_035263325.1 Pyrinomonadaceae bacterium
GGATCCATAAGCTGGCTTGCTGTTTGGAGTCGTTGGCTGCGGACACAACGTATTTGCCGTCAGGCGAAATCGAGAGTTGACCGTTTATGTCCTCACCATTGATTTTTCCGCCTGTCGTTAGTGCGGTCATCTTTACCGGTCCAACTTGCTTAGGCAGAGTCAATAGCTTGTAGACGCCGAAGCAAACCGCACTAATAAAAACGAGGCCCAGCATGAGAAAGATCGTCTGTCGCTTGATACTGCGGCGACCGGATTCAACGCCTGAGATTGCTTGAGTAGCGGTGATCTCTGGTTGGAGGGTTGATCTTACTGTTTCGCTCAGCGTTGCTCGTTTCTCCGGGAGGGAGCCGTAGTCGGCCGGCGGCGGAATCGATGACGCAGAAGTCGAGCGATTGAACTCTGAAGGCGAAGTTGGCATCGCTCCTGACTCGATACGCTGCTTCAATCGCTTCAACTTCCCAAGCATTTCTTTCGCCGTCTGACAGCGTTCATCAGGATCTTTGGTTAGTGCTTCAGCAACCAGCCATTCGAGCGGTTCCGGCACCTCGGGCGCGAACTGAGCGATTGGCGGCGGCTCTTGATCAATAATCGCCACAATGACGTGACTCTTTGACGCGCCTTCGAACGGTGCCCGCGCCGTCAGCATTTCGTAGAGCACCACGCCGAGACTCCAAATGTCCGCCCGCGCATCGACCTCGCGTCCAGCAGCCTGCTCGGGCGACATGTAGGCAATCGTCCCCAGCACTGCGCCAGGTTCGGTATTTACGAGTGCTATTGTGGTTGACTCTGGTCCCGCCAGCGATTCTTGCCTTTCGGTCAGTTTCGCCAACCCGAAGTCCAGCAACTTCACAATGCCGTCGGTGCGCACCATGATGTTGTCAGGCTTTATGTCGCGATGAACAATACCGGCGGCATGGGCGGCCACGAGGGCGGAGGCGATTTGCGCAGCGATGTCGAGGATCTCGAGCAGCTTCAGGCGTTGACGCATGTGCTGTCGCAACGTTACGCCTTCGACGAACTCCGTCGCGATAAAGGTTGTGTCGTCGGCGCGCCCGATTTGATAGACCGTGAGAATGTTCGGATGATTGAGAGCTGAGGCGGCTTTGGCTTCCTGAATGAAGCGGTTCAGCCGGGATTGGTGAGAAGCGAATTCCTCTGCCAGAAATTTTAGCGCGACGGAACGACCCAGTTCCGTGTCGTGCGCCAGATACACTTGACCCATTCCGCCAGCACCGATCTTACTAGTGATGCGATAGTGAGACAGGATTGTTCCGGGCGACAGTTCTGCCACTGTTTTTTACGTCAGCGGGAGCGATGACGCAAACGAGAGTTAATGGCCTTCTTGACCTAGTTTAACCTTCCCACGGAAAGAGTGATACAGAAAAATGAAATAATCGGATAGAGAACCCGGAGCGGCAGCGACGGGATGGTACGGTCAACTCGAAGATTACAGATAAAGCTAAAGTTGACTGTACCATCCCGTCGCTGCCGCTCCGGGTTCTTTATTGTTACTTGCGGCCGAGAAAGCGAATGCGACCTGTGAGCACTCGATGTTGTGTACCGCCAAACGTGCCGAATTGCGCTGAGTCGACGTTGTTATTCACCACCGTTGGATTCTGCCGATTGGTGACATTGTTGAAGCCGGCTCGCAGCGCCAGGTAATAACCAAAGAGCGTGAAGCGTCGTTCGATGTGTGTATTCAGCGTGAAGTAGCTGGGGAATCGCTGCGAGTTCAACTCACCGACCAGGCGCTGTTGTTCGTTCACCACACTGAAGGGAAATCCAGTGCGCCAGTCAAGCGAATAAGCGAAATCGAACTTCTTGACTAACGGCAACCAACCCCACGAGATGAAATGATTAGGAGCATCCCAGGCAAGCGGACCTGCTCCCTGCCGGCCAAATACTGGATTGTCAATGCTTGGGTCAAGCACCGCATTCGCGGTCGCTCGCGAACGAATGTAGGAGACGAGCACGGTATAGTTGCCCTCGAAGACGCGCCGCAGAGTGATCTGGAAACCGTCGTAGCGGTCTTCGCGATCGTTGAGCAGTTGAAAGCCGACGTTTCCCTGGATCAAGTCATTACTATTGAAATACGCCAGGACGTTGTGCCCGCGCTTCTGCAAATACTCAGTATCAAGATAGATCTCCGCGGGGAGTTTTTGTTCCAGACACACACTCCAGTTCAAATAACGCGGCACCCGCAAGCTCCGCTCATCACTCTGAAAAGAAGTCGTCAATGCTGGTCCCAGCGGCGTTGATCCGTCATTGGCGAAGAACTGGTCCAGACGCACTCCTGTCAATGGCCGAGTAATCAGATCGAGATTAGTCGCATCGTAGTAGACGCCGATACCACCTGACAGTTTGGTATTACCGTTCCCAGTCAACAAATAAGTGGTAGCGACTCGAGGTGAGACTGACGTGCGCTGAAGAATGCTGTCGCGGTCTAATCTTAGGCCAGCTTCAAGCAACCACCGCGGCGAAATGGACCAGCGATCTTGGGCGTAGGCGCCGGCTTCGAAATTGTTACGACTGAAGAATTCGCCGCCGTTGAAGGTAGACTGGCGCGCCAGAGTGCCATCCTCTCTAACGATAAGAATTGGATTGCGGGTCGCCGATTGCTCGTAAGTAATTCGATCGAGGTCGACGCCAAACTTGATTTCATGTGTGCCACGCCAATGCGCCAAGGGCATGGTGAGACTCGCAATTCCTTGCCAGCGCCGGGAAGTGCCGTCTGTAGTTTTGAAGAAGTTTCCGCTGCTGCCCTCGGGATTGAGCTGGTATGGCAAATTTCCCTGCGGCCGCGCGCTATCGTGAAACTGGTTAAAGGCGAGGCCGAATTCGAGGAGCGCGCCGTTGGTTGCGAAGAACTGATCTTTTATCGTGGCCAGGTAGGCAGACTCACGAACGTTTACGGTGGTGTCGACAGGATTGAAGCGCGACAACCCTTCGCGCCCGGAGTGGAAATTGTTAGAGAGAAAGCTCGCAGTGAGGATGTTCCTTTCGTTTAAGTTGATTTGGGCCTTCAGCAGGTTGTCGATGCGCCAGGAGCTGGCGCGATCGGCGCCGTCGGGTAACTCCTTAACGATATTCAAGTTATAGCCGCCGCCGAACGCGTCAAAGAACCAGGCCTTCTGCTTAACCAGCGGCCCCGAAAAAGTTACCCGCGGCGTCCATTCGCTAAAATTCAATCCTTTGTTGTTTTGCAACGAAGGGACGAAGTTGGTCGCCGAGAAGCGAAAGCGATCGTCTCCCATACTGCTCGTCAGGCTCAGCACTCCACCTGAACCCTTCCCAAACTGCGCTGAAGCTCGACTCGACTCCGCCTCGATGGCCCGCAGAGCGTCAGGGCTCATTCTAATTTGCAGCAAACCAGTTACAGGATGTCGAATATTGAAGTCGTCAAGCTGATCAAAAATCTGGTGAGTGGCGGAACCTCCGAGGTGAATCTGTTCGGTGGCATCTGCCAGCACGCCGGGAACAAGAGGCAGCGCTTTGCGGTAATCACGAGTGGATGGGTAAGGGACCATCAGGACTTCTCGGCTGGTCACACCTTCAGCATTAGTAGTTTTTTCTCGATCGATGGTGGGCGGTGATTCGTAGACGTTAACCGTTTCGGCAATTTCCTGCTGATGATAGATGGTTACCTCGAGCTTCGAGCTTTCGCTGAGGCGAACATCAGTGGTAGAGGCGTAAAAACCTTCTTTCTCTATCTTGAGCTGATAGGAGCCTGGGTTGTTGAAGGTGAACTCGTGGCGTCCAGCGGCATCGGTTTCGCCGCGGACAACGGTTTGACTCCCGCTGTTCAGCAGAATGAGTCGCGCGTCGTCTACCGCGACCCCAGTTTCATCCACGACTCTAAGGAAGAGTTTGACTGTGGCCGAGTCGGGCACTTGCTGAGCCGAAGACACTACCGGCTGCGCACAAAGCACCAGCGCTACGGCAATCAGAGCCAGACAGGAATTATAGATTGCCGAGGAATGCCTGAAGGCTGTTCCGCCAGGATTACTTTCGGTCTTCATAACATCTCGACCGGCAAGGCGTAGTGTGGACGGATTGATTATAGTCCTGCGAGGCCGAACGCGTGAATCTAGATAGGCTAAGTTTTGACACGCAGTCCGTTACCCAATATAGTACGCCAGCTTTAACCTTCGTCGCCTTGAATGCTTTCGGAGTCGTGAGCCCAACGAAAGGATTCGTTCATGTGTGGCACTCCTGCTGTCCTCTCGGCCGACAACGTTTCTAAAATAAATCTAGCATGCCATCTGATGCGCCTGAGATCTCGACGCTGGACATTGAGTTTTGTTGTGATTCTCCTCACCCACGTATCCGTAGCCGCCGAATCGCTGGTCTATGTTGCCAACAGCAACGGCACTGTATCGGTAGTGAGTAATTCGACTCACATGGTCGTTGCGACAATACCAGCGAGTAGTGCCGGCCCGGGAGCCGTCACGCCAAATGGCGCATTCGTCTATTTGGGCCGGACAGTCATTAGTACCGCAACAAACTCTGTGGTCGCCACGATAGCACTTCCCTCTGGGTGGTCAGTGAGAGACGTTGCCATCACGTCGAATGGGCAAATCGCCTACCTGTTGGCGATGAGTCCGGACGCGCCTCCCCTCGGGAGTGTCTTCGTCGTGGCCACTGCTACTAATCAAGTAGTCGCTACTATTCCGACTGTGAATTTCGCGGATATTGAAATTACGCCTGATGGTGCATTTGCTTATGTCGGCGGCGACGACAACTCTTTCTCTGAGATCGAAATAATCGACACTGCGACTAATACCATTGTCGATCATGTGGTGGTTCCTGATAGCGGCACAGCCGTTGACATAGTCTTTACTCCGGATGGACAGCGTGCCTACGTTTCGAGTGGGACGAACGTTTTAGTGGTTGATACCGCGAGCAGGAGCGTTGTTGCTACCGTGCCGGTATCCGTGAATGCGGATGAGTTGGCGGTTACACCAGACGGTGCTTTCGTTTATGTAACTCTTCATTCCCTCGTTGATGGCGTGGCTGTACTTAACACCGCCAGTAACACAATTACCAAGATCATCAGCACCTTTCCCTTTTCGGTGCAAGACATCGGCATAACACCTGAGGGAAACTTTGCTTATGTTGCTTCTCCATCCGCGAATTCGCTGCTCCTCATCAACACGCTTTCCAACACGATAGTTAATCTGATACCTGTTGGCCCCGGGCCTTCCGCTTTAGTTATTACCCCCAATCTCACTATCGACACCAATTGCGGCCGCGATGTTGGTACGGCCACTGTTGTTGCCAGGAGCGGATTCTCCGCCTTCATTTTGCCCCAGTTGCAACTGCAGCTGGTGGGTGTGGCGAACAATACGTCGCAACCGATAAATGGACCAATCACCTTCGTGATGACTAATTTGAGTAATGCTGTGGTGGTGGGAACGAACACAACCACCCGTTGCTTTTCACCTGCACCCAGTCCTTATGTTTCTGTTCGACCCGGCTCCGACAATCTCCTGAGCCCCGGTGAAACGGTCATAATTCCGGTCCTGTTTCTCCAAACGCAGCCGGGTTCCATTACTTACTCGCAACGAGTGATCAGTGGCCTGCCAACTGGACAATAGACTTGCTACCAACACGTTAAAGATGGGCGCCGAATTGATAACTGATGGCCACCCACACCGAGGCCCAGCACAAAGCACTTAACAAGTTCAATGATGAATATTTCCGTGGAGGCATCGCCGCCGTGGCGCAGACCAATGGGATCGTAATTCGTAGTCCGGCCGCGAACCGGGAGAGCAGCACAGCGATAGTGCCGTGACGCAACACAAATTTTCTGACTCGCGGATACAGTTTTCGCAAGCGTTTGGATTTTTGCACCAGGCGAGCGGCGCGTTTATGCGCGGCGTAGAAATAGATTTGATCTCCCGCGGATCCGCCAATTGCTGCGGCGAGAATTGTTAAGCGCCAATCAAGGTAACCTGCGCCACAGAGTGTGCCGGCGGCGATGAGTACAGCTTCTCCTTCCCAAAACGCGGCGAGCAAAACTGCGAAGTATCCGTACCTGGGCAACAGGCGCAGAAACAGGCTGTCGCCCTGAGCACTGAGCATTGTGAGCACAATTGCATTCAAGCTGAAGAGAGCACCCAGCAAGAGAACCTACCTCGCTTTTTGACTAGCAGCGACCGGGCCCACGTCAATTTCCATTCCCGGCAGATCTCTGATCGTCTTGCGCACAATCCGCAAGATCCGATCGATATCAGATTCACGCAAACGCGAGTAGACGGGAAGCTGTAGCGCCCGCTCAGTAGCAATTGCGCCTGGACAATCGGCGTAAAACTCCTTGAAGAGTTCCAGCTCGGAACAAATGTCGACGTGCGTTGTCTCTATATCAACACCGCGCCGGATGGCCCAACGACTCATCCGGGCGGGATCAGAAGTGTAGATACAGTATTGATAGAAAACATGCTCGACGTCTGCTGCCACTCGTGGAGTTTGTATGTTTCGACAGTCTACCAAGCCGCAAGTGTAGTGGGCAGCGTGTTGCTGGCAACGCTTGTTATGTGAGTCGAGCTGGGCGAGACCTCGCAGGCCAAGTAAGGCCTGTACGTTCGAATATCTTTGGTGATAGGTGCGCGGGAATCGATCGAGTGGCCGTATCTTCTCCCAGACGTACGACGAGAGATCGTAGTGGCCCAGCAAAGAGGCGGCAGCCTGTAGCGGAAAGCCCCAAAACGTAAATCCCCTTGGACTGACAGCGACGCGTGCTGCATAGCTGGTAGTAAACCGCCGCATCAGATCGGGAATGGTTGGCGATGGTTCATTGAGGGCCTGCTCACGTACCCTTTGTGACAGTGAAGGATCGTTCGTAAGTGTCATTCCTCCGCCATAGGTGTTGATTCCTTTGAGCATTTGAAAGCTGAAGAAGGATGCGGCGCCAAAAGTGCCGACTCTCCGCCCACGATAACGAGCTCCCACTGCTTGCGCGCAATCTTCGATGACAACGAGATCATGTTTCTGGGCTAGCTTCATGATCTCGGTCATCGCGCAAGGTTGTCCGTAAAGATGAGTCGGCACTATGGCGCGGGAGCGCTCATTCAACGCCGCCTCAATTTTGCTGGGATCAAGATTGAAAGTGGTTGGATCAACATCAACGAACACCGGCCTCAATCCAGCGCGCCGGGCGATTTCGGGGACAACCCAGAACGTCAAAGCAGGAAAAATTATTTCGGATCCGACCGGAAGCTTCAGTGCTTTCAGAATGTAATGGAAGGCCATCCGACCAAATGAAGTGGCAGTGGCATACTCCATTTGATGAAACTTAGCGAACTCTCTTTCAAACTCTTCTATGGCTGGGCCAACGACCGCTTCGCCGTGCTGGAAGGCTGCGATGACAACTTGTTCATCACCGGGCGCGGACCGAATTCCATAGCGAGCTATTGTGCGGGGAATCATGCGGAACTCTTTCTTTGCGAAATCCAGGGGCGGTCGAAATAGTCCTGTCGCCGCCACGACCACTCATCCGCGCGTTGGAAGAAGGGAATTCGAGAGTATTGGTGCAGTCCCAGCATGTCAATCAGCTGCGACGGACGGAAGAAGAAGCGCGAGTAAGCCATTCCCAACATGAGACGGGCCCGGCGAGGCGTCAACACGGGATGCTTGAAGGTCAACGTGTAACCGTCGAACTGTTCCCAGTCGTGCTCAAAAATCAGCGGCTTCAGTTGTTTGTAAAGCGGAGTTCCAGGATAAGGAGTCAGAACCTTGAAGTTCGCGCGCGTCGTATCAAGTTCGCAAGCGAACCGGATCGTGGCCTCGAGACTTTCCTCGGTGTCCTGCAAGAAGCCGAAGACATAAAACGCAGTGGTAGTGATTCCTAACTTCCAGCAAAGCGCTACCATTCGCTTCATATGTTCAGGCGGAATGAAGCGTCGCGCCACACTCTTTAGCGTTGCCGGTGCGACGGATTCCACCCCAAACCCAATCTCACGGAGACCAGCAGCATGCAGCGAACGAATTAAGTCCTCATCGAGATCGTCCATCCGGGTTTCACATTCAAACGAGAGTTTGAGGCGGCGAGCGCGGATTCCTTCGGCAATGCGAAAACAGCGATCGCGATCGAGCGTGAAAAGTGGATCTCGGATCACAACATGGAGTCGCTCATGTCTCGCGCACAATTCTGCCAGTTCAGCTAAGACGTTATCGTCGGACCGCGCCCGGAAACTGGCGGTGATGCGGTGTGGACAATAGGTGCAGTGTTCCGGACAACTGCGGCTCGTTAACATGGGGACGCCTCTGGTCAGTCCCAGGTGACCGCGGTTCGTATAGCCAAAGCGTCTGATTCTGATCAAATCCCATCGAGGGAAAGGCAGCGAGTCGAGATTGCTGACCGGCGCGCTTGAGACTCGGCCGCTGAGGTTTTTGCCGGTGGCGAGTTGGAAGCAAGCGGTTTCTGGCTCGCCGCAGATAACAAAGTCGCCGACGTCTTCATAAAGCTCTGGCAAGTGCGTTGCGGTCGTGCCAAAGAAACCAACACGCAATCCGTTCTGGCTCGCTTGTTGTGCCCAGGACCGTTCGTGGCGGTAATCCACGATGGAACTGAGGATGAGCGCGACGTCCCCTTTGATTTGTTCGCCTTGCGTGTAGACGACCTTGTGTCCGGCCTGCGACAGGATTGAGGCGAGATAACCGATTTGAATGCTGGGCAGATTCTGAAAGACGGAACGAATGTTCTTCGCGAGCCGGGTCATTACAGAATCTGCCCGGAAGCGCGAACCGTAACCACCCGCGACAGTGTCCTTGTTTACAAATCCACGCTGTGCCTTCAAATCTGCGAGAACAAAAGTTGGCAAGTTAGCGACCTGACGCGCTTTCGAATAGGAATTGATTAAGCAGCACCAAGCGTTTCGGGCAACGAGTGTGCCAACTGTGTTGGCTGGACGGAACTTGAAAAATTGCTAGGTAGTTTTTCTGATGAAGGGGTGGAGCGGTAGAAGTGTGGCGGTTTTGCAGTCCTTCTGACTGTAGCTAATTTGTCGTGACCACGGAAACGCCACAAGGGAGGGTAGCGGGCAGTTCGTGGATTCGTTCAAGTCCTCCCTACAAAAGGGCGCGCCTCCAGACCGAGGAATCCCACCAACGGCAGTTGGTGGATCGTTCAAGTCCTCCCT
>DATFRK010000100.1:0-4983 GCA_035263325.1 Pyrinomonadaceae bacterium
ATTGTCACCGATCATGAATCGGATTTACGCGGATACCCTGGTTGCTGCACGACGCTATGACGAAGGGATCGAGCAGTACAAAAAGACCATGGAGTTGGAGCCGGTGATACTAAGTCACTTCTTCCTGGCGCGCGCTTATGAAGCGAAAGGGATGTATGAAGAGGCGGCCACCGAATACACCAAAGCCGCCCAGACTGAAGGGGCGGGAAATATCAGCCCGAAGAACATTGACTATCAAAAGCTCGGGTGGAGGGGTTTCAACCAGGAGGCGCTGAATAGGTTCCTGGCGGCCTCGAAGAAAGATTATGTGCCTCCCTTTGTGATTGCGGCCTTCTACGCGAAGCTGGGCCAGAGCGACGAGGCAATTGCGTGGTTAGAAA
This sequence comes from Pyrinomonadaceae bacterium, assembly GCA_035263325.1. Taxonomy (GTDB): domain Bacteria; phylum Acidobacteriota; class Blastocatellia; order Pyrinomonadales; family Pyrinomonadaceae; genus PSRF01. Next base: position 381 of record DATFRK010000100.1, read on the forward strand.
AGGGCTACCAGGAGCGGGATTTTCGGATGACACTCATTAAGGTCTCGTTTGAGTTTGACTCACTACACAACGACCCACGCTTCAAGGACCTGGTTCGACGAATTGGTCTACCTGAATAGATACCACCGCTGAAGCCGGTGGTATCTTTCCTTGCCTATTTGTTCGCTGGTGTTATACTGCGCGCCTCCTGTCCCAGGCCTCGCTATCCAGGGATTTGCCCAAACAGTTGTCTCAACCTGCTTTGGCCGTTCTCACAGAAAGATCATGACGCGACTTGTATTCATACTGGCATTATCCCCTTCAGCGACCTCGCTGTTGCGGGCATTAACCACCCCCACCAATCCTTACTATCACTTTGAAGGAGAAAAGTATGAAGAAACTTGCCGCCCTTTTTGTGCTGGTGTGCCTGGGTTCCGTGTTACTCATTTCCGGCCCGGCTCGCAGCCAGAACAAGAAGAGTAAACTTCACCGAAAAGAACAGAGAATCGAAAACAGCTATATCGTAGTCCTCGACGATGAAGTAGTAGGGGAGAAAGGTGTCTATTCGATCTCCCAGTACATTGCCGACGATATGGCCAATACCTTTCGCGGGAAACTGCAACACGTCTTCAAGCATGCACTCAACGGTTTCTCCGTGAACATGTCTGAGGAAGATGCCGAGAAATTGAGCGAAGACTACCGGGTTAAGTTCGTCGAAGAAGATGCCGTGATGACGGCAGACGTAACGCAGAACAATCCGCCCTGGGGATTGGACCGCATCGATCAACGTAATCGACCACTGAGTGCCACCTACACTTACAACTTTACCGGCTCAGGCGTGCGTGTGTACGTCATCGACACCGGCATTCGCACCACCCACACCCAATTTGCCGGACGTGCTTCAAACGTCTTTGATGCCTTCGGTGGCAACGGCGCCGACTGCAACGGCCACGGTACGCACGTCTCCGGAACAGTTGGTGGCTCTAGTTATGGCGTCGCGAAAAGTGCATTGCTGCGTGGTGTCCGGGTGCTTGACTGCAACGGTTCTGGTTCAACCTCCGGGGTAATCTCCGGCGTCGATTGGGTAACAGCGAACCACATCTCACCAGCAGTGGCCAACATGAGTCTGGGTGGTGGTGCGTCGTCAGCACTCGACACTGCCGTCAACAACCTTTCGAATTCTGGGGTGCCGATCGCCGTCGCCGCCGGTAACAGCAATGCCAACGCTTGCAACTCTTCACCCTCTCGCGCTGCCAATGCGATCACAGTGGGCTCTACGACTTCAACTGATGCGCGATCTTCGTTCTCGAACTTTGGTACTTGTGTCGATCTCTTCGCGCCAGGTTCTGGGATCCTTTCCGCGTGGTTCTCCTCAAACACTGCGACGGCAACCTTGAGTGGAACTTCAATGGCCTCGCCGCACGTCGCGGGTGTGGCCGCGCTTTATCGACAGGCGAACCCCGGAGCATCTTCGACCGCCGTGCGTGATGCGATCGTCAACAATGCGACGACGAATGTCATCACTAACGTCGGCACGGGTTCCCCAAACCGGTTGCTGTACTCGTTGTTTTTCTGAAAGAGCTAACCGACATAACAAACGGGAGCCACTACTCTTTTGGAGTGCTCCCGTTTTTGGTTAACTTCGGTGATTGGCGGTCAAGAAGGTAAGCAACTTAGCAACTCAACTATTCAGTATGCGTAGTTAGGAAGGGTAGGCGATTTGTCGACGCAATTCTGGATAGTTGAGTCGGCAGGTCGGTTACCAACTCAGTAACTGAGCAACTTATCTCATCTCAATCAACATTAATCCCCAGCTGATCCGCACACTTGTACAGCGACAAGCCCAGCAGGCAAGCAATTACCAGATTGAAATAGAACGTGAAGGTGCCAGTAATGAAGTTCGCCGGCAGGTTGCCTACAAACGGCAAGGCAAAGGGCGAGGTAATTACAGCCACCACAATACCAACGACGATGCTGACCAATTGGACCAGGATGACCATCCCAAAAGCTTTGAAGTAGGTCACGCCCATGCGCCGAATTGTATCCAGTCCAACCAGGGGATTAATTACTGAACCAAGACTCTGCGTGTATCCTGCCACCGCTAAGGCCATCGGGTAGTAGAAGATTGCCCACAGGATTCCCAGCAGGAAAAGTAGCAGTATCGTTGTGCCCGCTGCTACATAAGGCATCAGGCTTCTGATCTGGCTAGTTGGGTCACTTTGTTCGCTCTGCGATTTTTCCGCTTGACGCGCGATGTCCGCGCCCGGCCGCAGTTGATTCAGCTTTCGATTTGCCTCTTCCAGCTTTTTGGGATCAGCGTTTGGGTCAGCCAGGACTGCCAGGTCCTCTTGACTCGGTCCAGCAGCCTGGGCGCTTTGCAGTTGCTTTTCACCAATCTGAGTAAGAGTTGGACCACCAAAGACACCGAAGAAAAGGGCCAGCGCGAGCGCGATAATTGGTCCCCAGGTAACAATCATGATGCCGATACCCAGGAAGCAAGGCACCACTACGTCATCCCAGATGGCGAATGCACTAAAGTCGGGCATGAAACTGCGGTCGAGACGGCCCCAGGCGACCTGGCTAATCACGTGAGAGATGCAGCCAAACATGATCACCCAGGCTGCGATGGTGCCGCGGAAACCAGCGAGCAGTAAAACACCGTAGAGTAAGGCGCCAAAGAGTAACGCTGTCTTGTGTTGCAACGGATAGGCGATCGCCCGGCCAAAATCACTGAACCCAAATCCCGAGCCTTGAAAAGCGCTGCGTTCTGTCTTGCTTCTTTCCTCAGCAAACGAGTGACAAAGATCACCGCACAAAGGACAGAGAGGAATCTTGCTGCCCCCGACAAACTTCGGACACTCCGCGCACAGCGCCGCGCCGCACATGCGACAGAGATAGTGGGGCTTTCTGTCGGGATGGTTGTGACAGGCACTTGCTCCTGTTAGTGGCCGGGCTTCAAACTCCGGTTCCGGCGCGGATGTTTGTGGGGGCTCCCGCCAAACATTGTCAGTCGGGGAAGCAGGTGGCGGTTCGGGTGGCTTGCTGGGAGTGTAGTCGCCGCTGAAGACGGCTTTCAACATTGGCGCCTTACCGGCGTCGATCCAGCTCAGGTTACCTTTGCTGACTTTGTCTGTTGGCAGGACGGCGCCTTCGTGGATCCACTGCTTTAGCGTGTCCAGATCGGTTTCGAACACGCCTTCAACGGTGCTAACCCGCCAAACTTCAGGTTGTGCGCTCATGGTTGTTGCTTTCTTCTGCCGGCGATATGAGCATGCGATGGGCTCGTTCGCTCGCCGTAAATTTGTTTCAAACTGTCCAGATACCTGGTGTTGAACCTCGGAATGGGGTAGTTCGACTTCGTGAATCAAGAGCGGAATGGCAAAAATGCCGTTTTGCCCTTGTAAACTGGTGTTGAATTGCTCGGGAATGGCCGAGGGGTTGGGATGTGAGACCCAGCAAGAATACTAGACTGCCACCTTTTGGCCCGTCAACACTTTATTTTGCACTTTGGAGTGCGGTGACCCGTCCCGCTTTCTGATCCTGAGCCGTCTGATCCCAAAGCGGTGACCAATCCCCGCACACCAAAGGGCGCCCTCCGGATGCGGACTAATCGGCAATCGAAAATGTCAGGCTTGACTTCCACCCAATCACAGTTAAAACTTAGCCGCCTAAATCATTCCGCCAAAGCACTCTGACAACTGTGAGGTGAACCAAATGAAGCGCTTCGGAAAAGTGTCTCCTACTCCGACCGTTTGGCAGCGAGGTGCGTCTTTGCTTTGTACGCTGGCTTTGCTCGCTTCGGTTATTGGCTTCTCTCCCGTCGTGGTAGTGCGCAGCTTCGCGCAGCAATCCACCACCACTAAACGTCCTCTTACACACCAGGACTACGACTCCTGGCGTTCCATCCAGGCGCCACAGATATCACGCGACGGCAAGTTTGTGGCGTATGCGTATCAGCCGCAGGATGGCGACGGCGAGGTGGTAGTGCGTAACCTTGGTAGTAGTGCTGAGTGGCGGGCTGCCCGGGGTTATCGTCCCCCGGCCGTTCCACCTGATGATCCGGGCGCGAACATGGCGGAGTTTCAGGCTAACCAGGCGCGCCTGGTACGACCTGTCTTTACCGCCGATAGTCATTTCCTCGTCTTCACCATTGAGCCTCCCAAAGCCGACGTCAACAAGGCCAAGAAAGACAAGAAGAAACCGGAGGACATGCCCAAGAACGCAATGGGCATAATGGATCTCACCAGCGGCCAGGTCGCGCGAGTTGAGAAGGTTAAGAACTTTCAGGTGCCCGAAGATGGCTCAGGGTTCATTGCCTACTTGTTGGAGTCAAAACCTGAACCAAAGAAAGCGGAAGCCGCAAAGGAAGGTGAAGCCGCCGCGCCTGCTCCACCGGCTGCCGAAGGCGCGTCACGTCCGTCAGGTCGAAACTCAAAGAAGAAGGAATACGGTAGCGATCTTGTTTTGCGAAACACTGCGACCGGCGTCGAACGCACCTTTGCCGATGTCCTCGACTACAGTTTAAGTAAAGACGCGAAGACACTCGTCTACTCCGTTTCCTCGAAAGGTGAAGAGACCAATGGCATCTACCTGGTGACACCGCAAACCGACAATCCCGCCCTGG
>DATFRK010000101.1:0-24328 GCA_035263325.1 Pyrinomonadaceae bacterium
AGCTTCACTTTGCTGTCCAGCGGGATGTTCACTTCCAGGCCATCGTCGAGCACGACGACGTCGCGGGTTACGAAGTCGTGGATGAGCCAAAAGTTGTTGGGCGCGAGCGCCGTGTTCATATGCCAAACTGGACGGTATTCAAGGATGTCGCCGGGTCGTAGACCGGGAACGGTGACGTGTTTCTGCCGCAGGTCGGTGTAGATGGGAGCTTCGCGTGCCAAAGGTGCACTCAAGTCCTGGATGTCGCTCTCGGTGGCGTTAACGATGGAGCCATCGGCTTTGCGCACTCGCACATATTCGAAGTCGAGCTTTTCATTGGCGGATGAATAAGGAAAGACCAGTTGACCAAATCGCTCCAGGCCGGCCTCGCTCTGCACTTTTACGCGGACGGTCATATCGCGTTGGCCCGTGCCGTCTTTTTCGAAGCGATAATTTGTCTTTAGTTGCTCGATAACAAAAGCTTCCTGCGAGTAGTCGGGCTTTGCCGGGGCGGGCGGTTCGTCAACGGTCACTATTTGCTTTTGCGGTTTCTGGGAGGGCTTGCTTTGCGCGTGGGTGATCGCAAAGGGTTGCCCAATCAGGAGGGCAAAAAGCACAAACGCGATAAGACGAGTAGCGCGGGGGGAAAGCATTTAGTTATCTCCTAAATTAGTTAGAGGATGGCAAACGGGCGGTCCAGGCAGGAAGTTTAACGGAACGTCGAAAATGTGTAAACAGAACGCTTGTTGGCGTTAGTGGGGTTAAATTAGTGGCTATTACAGAGCCCGGATTAGATAGCTGCGGTCAAGCTTACGATCTGAGATTGGCCGCTATCTACCCGTCGCTACCGCTCCGGGTTTCTCTATTGTTCGACCAGATGTTTGCGATTATCGGGAGCAGGGAATGGGTCCGGCCAAAACTCGACGTTCTTCGTAATCCGGCCGTCTTTTACACTGACAAAGGAGATGACCCGGGCGTGCTGAGTGCCATCGGTCACGGAAACATCGCTGACGGCGTCAGTGTCGGTGCCGACGATACGGTGAACCGTGAATTGCCATTTACCATAAGCGGGGTACTCGACATTCATGGCCACGAAGTTGTCTCGACCGCGGATGCGCTCACCTGACTGCGGCCATTCAAGGACAAAATCGTCACTCAGCAGTGGGCCAACGGAAGAAAAGTCGTTCGTGGCCATCTGTTCCCAGAATTTTCTCAGGACATCGACCGCGATTGGCATGTGGCGAATTATAACAAGGGTTAGTAGCCAGTAGTGATAATCGGTTGGGGTTCTAGTCGGACTTATTCGGCCTATTGGACCCATCCAAAACCACTGATTACCGCCGACTGACGAACTGGCGACTTGCCTCTTTTCCGTTAATCAGGCATAGTGGACACTCAGTTAATCCTTCTCTCGCGCATCGACGGTGATGCGCCCCGCGCAAAAAACGAAATAGCGCAGGCGTTTTGGATGGTTCGAGAGTAGGCTGTTTTAATCGCAGAAGCCGCTCACACGAGCATTCGAACTCAGGTCCTTCGCGCTGACTACCGTTTCTCCGAAGCCAATTTGATTCGCCCGCTTCTTTTATTCCCGACGAAAGGGAAAGGAATACCTATGTCTATGAAACTCTATGTTGGAAATCTCGCGTTTGCGACCTCAAGCCAGGATCTGCAGGAGCTATTTGCCCAGGCCGGCACCGTCGAATCAGCGAGTGTGGTTGAAGATCGCGAAACTGGTCGCTCACGCGGCTTTGGCTTTGTCGAGATGGCCACTAAGGAAGAGGGTGAGGCCGCTATCAGCCAGTTCGATGGTAAAGAGATCGACGGTCGCACACTCAAAGTAAATGAAGCCAAGCCCCGCGAACCACGCTCTGGTGGCGGTGGTGGCCGTGGTTTCGGCGGCGGTCGTGGCGGTAATCGCAACGGCGGCTTTGGTGGAGGCAATCGCGGCGGCGGCTACGGCGGTAATCGCGAGCCAAGGTGGTAACGAACGATACCTAATCGTTTCTGAATGATCTTTGCGTCTTTGTGGCTAGCGTAAACCCCAGTCACAAAGGCGCGAAGACCAGTAAATCTAAGATTGAAGGAATTTATGAATTTTGCTCAACTGGGACTTTGCACTGCGCAACTGCGCGCTTGCGAGTCTCTCGGATATACCGACCCTACACCGATTCAACGGCAGGCGATTCCTGTCGTACTTGAAGGCCGAGATCTGATCGGCTGTGCCGAGACTGGCACAGGTAAGACAGCTGCCTTTCTTCTGCCAATTTTGCAGAACCTCGCCTCCACCCGCAGACCGGGTGTGCGCGCCTTGATACTGGCCCCCACACGAGAGTTGGCTAACCAGATTCAGGAGAACTATCGAGCGCTAAACCGAGTCAAGGAGCAGCGTGCCGTCACGCTGATCGGCGGTGCGAATATACGGACCCAGATTGCCGAGTTACGTCGCGGAGCAACGGTTGTGATTGCCACACCAGGTCGCTTGCTTGATCTAACTGACCGCGGAGCGCTCAACTTATCAGCAGTAGAAGTTTTGGTTTTAGATGAAGCGGATCGCATGCTCGACATGGGGTTTCTCCCGGCTATTCGTCGGGTGCTGTCCCTCGTCCCGGCGAGACGACAAACTCTGTTATTCTCAGCGACAATGTCACCGGAGATTGAGCGGTTGGCACGCTCGACAATGAAAGACCCCAAGTTGGTAGAAGTCAGCCGCAGGGGACAAGCTGCAGGCTCGGTAGAGCAGACGGTCTATCAAATTGCTGCCGAGTCAAAAACTGCGCTACTGCTCGATTTGTTGGAGCGCGAGAAGTTTGATCGGGTGCTGGTCTTTGCTCGCACCAGGCGCACCACCGAGCGTTTGTCGCATATACTTGCGGCCCGCGATCACAAGGTGAATCGGATTCATTCCGATCGGAGTCAACCGCAGCGTGAAGCTGCACTCAGAAGTTTTCGCGACGGTCACACGCGCGTTCTGGTGGCTACTGATATTGCCGCGCGCGGCCTGGACGTTGACTCGGTGTCGCATGTTATTAATTACGATGTTCCGGCCGCACCCGAGGATTATGTGCATCGCATTGGTCGTACCGGCCGCGCCGGAAACAAGGGCCAGGCCATAACGATCGTTACCCCGGTTGACGAGTTGTCCTTGCGCGGGATTGAGAAGCTAATGGGGCAGAAGGTGAAACGAGTAGTGCCCCAGAATTTTGCCGGCGCGAAACTTAAGCAGAGTGCCCCGGTAAAAACGTCGAGTCACCAGCCTGTGGCGGTGTTCACTCGATCATTTCGGCCGAAACGCGCAAGTAGATAGGTTATCGACAAAGAATAAATTAAGGAGACCAATAATTTGGCAGCAGAAGACCTCATTCCCGCAGAAGGCGTAATTATCGACAAACAACCGAACGCTTTTTTTAAAGTTCGGCTCGATAACAGCGACCACGTCGTGTTGGCAGCCGTGTCTGGCAAGATGCGCAAGAATAGGATCCGGATATTGGTGGGAGATCGAGTTAGCGTTGAGATGTCGCCTTATGATCTGACGCGGGGAAGAATTACGTACCGGTATAAGTAGCCAAGAGAACCCGGACAAAAGAGGACCCGGAGCGGCAGCGACGGTATAGTACGGTCAATTGTGTGTTGATCGTATCATCCCGTCGCTGCCGCTCCGGGTTCTCTATGAGGCTACTTGAATTCAAAGGAATTCAAGTAGGCGGTAAACGAATCAGCCCATTGCCCAATAGTTTTCTGTGGGCCAACTAGTTTCACATAATACGAGCCCTTTGGGGTCTCGACGACCGCTGCCCGCAGGCGGTAGCCGGGATTGTTGGTAAAGGTCCCGCTTCCCGGCGCAGTCTCTGCCACATATGTCCCGGAAACGTCGACGGTGGTGACTTTCAAACCATTGATGGTCAGCGTTTCCGACTTCGACTTTTCTTTTGCCGCACCGCCATCTGGTTGTTGCATTTGACCAATCCAACGGTCGATGTTCGCCTGCGTGGTCCCGCCTTGTCTTTCCCCAAAGTAATAGAGCACCAGCGACCCATCTTCAGTGTCGCCATTGGCCTTCGGTAATTTATATTGCGCCACTCGCATGGTTGAGCTCGGCTTGTCGACCACCCAGCCATCAGGGGTTTTGAACTTAAGATCGCCGGCGGGCCTCGCGTTTGGTGTTGTTTGTTCCTGGTTGATTGCTGTCCTAATAATTACTGAGGGAGCCAGCGTTATAGCCAGCAAAACAAGAATTGGTTTCCACATGGCGGCCATTTAATCCCAAGCAGTAAAGCGACAGCAAGGAGCAGAGTGCGGAGTTTCTTTAGCAGTCAGTCCATAAATTGTTTGAGAGGGCATCAATTGGCCAAGGTTTCTTGATGACTGTGTGGCTTTTAGCGTGTTAGTATGCGCGTATCATGCATGCCGATATTGTCATTATCCGGCTAATATTTACGGGGATCTTGGTAGCAGCAGGATATATCCTTCGACCAGTTGCGGGCGACTCCTGGATCTCGGCAGGCGTAGCTGCGCTCATTGCGATCTGCATCATTCTTTTCGAATTGCGGATTCGCCGGGCGACGCTCAAGACTCTGCTTGGCGCTGCGGCCGGATCGATTCTCGGTATTGTGGGTGCGTACTTGATCGGCTCGTTGATTAGTCGCCAGGAGTCGATGGCGGTAGCGCCGGAGGTGAAGACATTTCTCACGCTCGCCCTGACATTTTTCATGGCCTACGTGGGCCTGATGGTTGGTGCGGCCAAAGGTGACTATCTTGATCTCTCCGCCCTCGGCGGTATTTTCAGCGACAAGGTTGCGCGTCGCGATCTGAAAATTCTTGATACCTCAGTAATCATCGACGGTCGCATTGCCGACGTCGCCGAGACCGGTTTTCTTACTGGCTCCCTGATCATTCCGCAATTCATCCTGCGTGAACTGCAACAAGTTGCCGATTCACCTGATTCCTCAAAACGGCAACGCGGCCGTCGCGGCCTCGATATGTTGAATCGACTGCAAAACAACAGTTCACTCGACATACAGATCGTGGAAACAGACTTTCCTTCGGTGCGTGAGGTCGATTTAAAGCTCATCGAGTTGGGCAAACAACTGGATGCCGTAATCGTCACCAACGATTTCAATCTCAACAAGGTCTCGCAACTTCGCGGCGTGAGTGTGCTGAACATCAATGAACTTGCGAACGCGCTCAAACCGGTTGTCTTGCCGGGTGAAGCAATGCGCGTCTTCATCCTGAAGGAAGGCAAGGAATACAACCAGGGGGTGGCTTATCTTGACGACGGTACCATGGTGGTCGTGGATAACGCGCGCCGGCTGATTGGTAAGAATGCTGATATTGCAGTTACCAGTGTCCTGCAAACAACCGCCGGGAAGATGATCTTCGGCCGGCTTTGGGAAGAGTCGGAGAATGGTGTGCACAGCGGTGATCAGCACCGCACAAACGGTGGCACACGTCGACTGCCGCGAGACTCGCGAAGCACTCCCGGACCAGTACGGATCACTGACAGCGAGCCGATTACTGAAGGCTAAGGCCAACACTGCTAGGTGTGCCGGCTATTAGCCTCACTGTCTTCCCATCTTCAGTTTCTCGTTCATGAACGTAGCGATTATTGCCGCCGCCGGCAGTGGCAGCCGCATGGCGAGCGATCGACCTAAACAGTTTCTGCAACTCGCAGGGATTCCAATTATTGTTCACACACTCAAGCCCTTCGAGCGGTGTGAGAGCATCCAGGAAGTGATTGTCGTTATCCCTGCAGAAGAGTCTGCAGGGTTCCTCGCGCTGGCTAGTAAGTTCCAAATCAGAAAACTTTCGAAAGTTGTGCCAGGGGGTGCGACGCGGGCGGAGTCAGTAAAACGCGGACTGCTCGCTGTTAGGGAAGCCACTGCGGAGATCGTTGCGGTCCATGACGGTGTGCGACCTTTTGTCAGGGCCGAGGAAATCGATCGCACAGTGGCTGCGGCCAGGGAACATGGCGCTGCGCTACTTACCGCCCCGGCGACGGATACGATCAAGGAAGTGGATGGAGACGTAGTGGTGCGCACGTTGGAGCGTAGTGAACTGCGTCATGCGCTCACGCCTCAGTGCTTTCGTTATGATCTGTTACGGCGCGCGTATGAGCGAGCGGATTTGGGTGATACTGCGTTGACTGATGATAGTGCGCTGGTGGAACGGCTAGGCGAGAAAGTAGTGGCTGTTGCGGGGAGTTTAAGAAATATTAAGATTACGACAGCGTTTGATTTGGTCGTGGCGGAAGCAATGTTGAAGGCTGAGGAGATCGATTTCTAATTTTGGTAGTTGGTGCTTAGTTCTTTGAACTTAGTACTTTGTTTTTGTTTGGCCAGGTTCGGTAATGATTGAGCTAACAAAGAACCAAGTACGAAGTACAAAGCACAGATCTAATCTCAGATTTCAAGTATCGAGTGCGCAGAATGTTCCGTATTGGTATCGGTCATGATACGCATCGTTTGGTGGAAGGGCGGCCGCTTGTGTTGGGAGGAGTTCGCGTTGCTTCCGAACGAGGCGCTGACGGGCATTCAGATGCCGACGCACTCTCCCATGCCGTCGCCGACGCTATCCTCGGTGCGATTTGCGAAGGAGACCTGGGCGTCCATTTTCCGGATTCAGATCCCCAGTGGCGCAGTGCCGAGAGTTTAGATTTGCTGTCTCGCGTTATGTGGCTGGTACGCGAACGTAATCTCCATGTAGTAAACGTGGATGCCACCGTGCTGCTGGAAGCGCCGAAGCTGAGAACCTATATCGATGCCATGCGGGAAAATATTGCCGGCGTACTGGGAGTCGAGACGGGTTGTGTTAGCGTCAAGGCCAAAACCGGCGAAGGACTTGATGCAGTGGGCCAGGGACTCGCCGTTACAGCCCAGGCCGTGGTGCTAATGGAGAGTAACTAAGGAACATAGGTTGAGACCGCAGGACGTAATCAGGAAAAAGAGAGACGGCCAGGTCTTGTCGCGTGAAGAGATCGCGTACTTCATCGACGGCGTCACCACCGGACAGATTGCCGATTACCAGATCAGTGCTCTCTTGATGGCCATCTACCTCAATGGCATGAATAATCAGGAGCAGCAGGCGCTGACTGAAGCGATGCTGCATTCCGGCAGCATCCTCGACTTTTCCGACATCCCGAAACCAAAAGCAGACAAACATTCCACCGGTGGGGTGGGTGATAAAACTTCTATCCTGATCGCGCCCTTGGTGGCTGCTTGCGGCGCAGCTGTACCGATGATTTCCGGGCGCGGCCTGGGCCACACGGGAGGGACCCTCGACAAACTTGAGTCCATTCCCGGGTTTCGCGTCAATCTATCCACCACTGAGTTCAAAGAAGTACTGGAAAAAGTCGGTTATGCAATGGCAGGGCAAACTGGTGAACTAGCGCCGGCAGATAAGAAGATGTACGCGCTGCGGGATGCGACCTCAACAGTCGAAGCGATTCCCTTGATTGTTGCTTCGATCATTTCGAAAAAAGGAGCAGCCGGCCTCGACGCGATGGTCATCGATGTGAAGGTTGGTAATGGCGCTTTTATGCGCGATGAAGCTCGGGCCAGGGCGCTGGCCCATGCACTGGTGAGCACGGGAAACTCTTGTGGCATCAGAACCAAAGCCCTCCTCACTGACATGAATCAGCCGTTGGGAAGCGCAGTGGGAAACTCGCTTGAGATAAAAGAGTGCGTCGAGCTGTTACGGGGAGAAGTCAACGAGGCGGCGAAACCTGTTCTTGACCTATCGTTGGAATTGTCAGCGCAGCTGCTGGTCCTGGCTCGCCTTGAAGAGACGCTGGAAGCGGCCCATGCGCGACTGCAAAAAACGTTAGATTCCGGGAAGGCCCTGGAGTGTTTACGAAAGAATATTGAGGCCCAGGGCGGAGAACCTCGTGTTTGTGATTCGCCCGGCTCGTTTCTCCCTTTGGTGAAGGAATCCTTTAAGGTAGAATCCCTGCGCTCCGGCTTCATTACCAGCATCAATACCACAGAAATCGGTCACACAATCGCGGCAATCGGCGGGGGGCGCGTGCGCATCGAAGATGTGATCGATCCAACAGTCGGTTTTGTCACTGAATTAAAAATCGGCGATCACGTCAGTGCGGGAGAGGTCGTGGGAGTCGTCTACTGCGCCGACGAAGCGAAAGCGCACGAGGCCGCGGCAAGAATTCAGGGTGCTTACCAGGTTGGCGACCAGGAACCGAATGATCGCGAAATGTTAGTCAAGGAAGTTATCGAGCAATGAAGTGCAAAGTTTTTCTTTTTTTGATTTGTTTGGGGGCGTTGCTGGTATCGGCGTGCAACGGTAGCCGGAGTTATGCCGCGGACGATAAGTCGAAGATCCACGTGGGCATAGTTTTCGATATCGGCGGCAAAGATGATCGTTCCTTCAACAATGCGGCGTGGCAGGGAGTGCAGCGGGCAGCGAAGGACTTTCCCATCGTCCTGCGGGACATTGAGCCGGGCACTCCGAATGCAATCGAACCAGCGATGAGAGCGTTTGCTGAGCGTGGTTACGATTTAATCATCGGCGTTGGCTTTGCCCAGGCGCCGATCATGGAGCAGGTGGCGAAAGATTATCCTCACATCAATTTCGCGATCATCGATGGCGTCAGCAACTTGCCAAACGTCGCGTCGTTGGTTTTTAAGGAGCATGAAGGTTCGTACCTGGTGGGAATCCTGGCTGCGAAAGCTTCCCAGACGGGTACGATCGGTTTTCTTGGTGGTATGGATATTGGTCTGATTCACCGGTTCGAGAAGGGCTATGAGGAAGGAGCGCAATCAGTAAACCCCAATATTCGCGTGATTCAGAACTATGTAGGCGTTACAGACGGCGCCTGGAACAATCCCGGAAAAGGTAAAGAGTTGGCCCTGGCTCAGATCGGTAAAGGGGCTGATGTAATCTTCACCGCCGCCGGCAACTCCGGGCTGGGAGCGTTTGATGCGGTCGAACAACAGGGAAAGCAGAACGGACGGGCCACTCATTTTGTTATTGGAGTCGATTCTAACCAAAACATGGTCAAGCCGGGTTTTGTCCTCACCAGCATGGTCAAGCGAGTAGACAACGCGGTCTACAACATCGTGCAGGATGTCGTTAACCATCGGTTCGTGCCTGGTACGCATGTCTTTGGGCTAGACAAAGACGGTGTAGGTTACGCCATGGACGATTTCAATAAGGATCTCGTCTCCTCCGAAGCAATTCAAGAGGCCGAGACGGCAAAAAAGAAGATCATCTCCGGCGAGATCACTGTGACGGATGCGATCGGCAAGTAATCAAAGTAACGCAGTAGGCCAGGGTTTCATTGACACTAGTGCCATTTCGATTCTTGAGATGACACTTTAGCTCCGAACCTGTTAGACAGAGCTCCAAGTACAATCCGACAGTAGGTACACTTCCACCCCTTCAATGCTCGAACTCCGCAACATTTCCAAACGCTTTGGCGACGTACAAGCTAATGATCAGGTAAGCATCAGCATTGAGACGGGGACGATTCATGCCATTGTTGGTGAGAATGGGGCCGGTAAGTCGACGGCGATGCGCATCGCCTATGGATTTTACACGCCTGATAGCGGCGAAATCGTAGTTGATGGACAAGTGCGCGATATCAAATCTCCTCACGATGCGATCGCGCTGGGCATCGGGATGGTCCACCAGCATTTCATGTTGGTGGAAACAATGACGGTGGCCGAGAACATCGTGCTGGGTGCCGAGCCAGGTTCCACCGTCATGCTCGATCTCAAAAAAGCCGCCGCTCAGATCACGAAACTCTCAGAAGAATTCAAACTCGCGGTAAATCCAAACGTTGAAATCGAACACCTGTCGGTCGGGCAACAACAGAGAGTCGAGTTGTTGAAAGCTCTTTTTCGCCACGCCCGCCTGTTGATTCTCGACGAACCAACCGCCGTACTGACACCCCAGGAAGTTGAAGAGTTTTTTGCGATCTTGCGGCGCATGCGCGAACAGGGAAAGACGGTAATCATCATTACGCACAAACTCTCCGAGGTGTTGGCGATTTCAGACGACGTAACGGTAATGCGTGATGGCAAGGTCGTTGGCCGGGTGAAGACCAAAGATACCAACGCGGCCGAACTAGCAAGGCTGATGGTCGGGCGGGAAGTGTTGTTAAGGGTTGAGAAGAACGAACCCCAGGTTGGTCCAGTTGAACTCACCGTCAAGAATCTGACAGTCAAGGCAAACGATGGGACCAAGCGCGTCGACGGAGTTTCGTTTTCTGTAAGGCAAGGAGAAATCGTCGGCATTGCCGGCGTCGAAGGTAACGGGCAGACCGAATTGATTGAAGCTCTCGCTGGCCTGGTCGAGCCTCCGCGCCTGTCTGGTGAGATTAACTTTGAAGCTAGAAACATTGCTGGAAACGGGGCGCGCATCCGCCGCGAATTGGGGATTGCACACATTCCGGAAGACCGGCACCGCCGGGGACTGCTCCTCGATTTTAGCCTGGCGGAGAATTCGATCCTGGGCGTGCATTATCGCAAGCCAATTGTGGCCTACGCGGGCAACGTGCTGTTAGATCAGCACGCCATCGATCAGCGCGCTCGGGACATCATCGAACGCTTTGATGTGCGGCCACCGAATGCAGCGCTGCCGTCGCGGGCACTTTCGGGAGGCAACCAACAGAAACTAATTATTGGCCGCGAGTTTTTTGTTGGTCCAAAACTCCTGCTGGTGTCGCAACCCACGCGCGGAGTGGATATCGGCGCAATTGAATTCATCCATCGCAAGCTGGTGGGTTTACGTGACGATGGTTGCGCGATTTTGTTGGTATCGGCGGAGTTGGAAGAAGTTACCAGCCTTTCCGATCGCCTGTTAATAATCCACCAGGGAAAGATTGTGGGCGAAGTCGATCCCAAGGTGGCGACCCTGGAAGAAATTGGATTGTTGATGACCCGGGGACACTAACTCTTTGTTCTTGGTTCTTGGTTAGTAGTTAGTGGTTCGGGGGGTTATAGGACCTATCTGACCTATTAACCACCAACTACTAACCACTGACCACTGACAAAGGCAAAAGATCAAAGCCCATTCTTAAAAGAATGAAACTCCTGCGCGAACTAATATTTCCCCTGATTGCGGTGGTGGCTGCATTCATTGTTGGCGGAATTCTCATTCTGACTATCGGCGACAACCCGATTGAGGCTTATCGCCTGCTGCTGGGCAGTGCACTCTCCTGGCCTGATGGAATCGGCTACACACTCTTTCATGCGACGCCCTTAATCTTCACCGGCCTGGCTGTGCTGGTGGGCTTTCGCTGCGGCCTTTTCAACATTGGCGCGGAAGGTCAGTTATACATCGCAGCTTTTGCCACCGCCTGGGTTGGTATCACCTTCGCCAGGTTACCCGCGCTGCTGCTGGTGCCACTCTGCTTCCTCGCCGCGATCCTGATTGGTGCTCTCTGGGCGGCGATCCCCGGAGTACTTAAAGCGCGATTCGGTTCGCATGAGGTCATCAACACGATCATGCTGAACTTCATTGCTGTTGGCCTGGTTAGTTACTTTACGCAGTATCACTACAAGGTCCCCGGGGATCCTATTTTGCAAACTGCCACTATTGGTCCCGGTGCGCACATTGCCCGCTTTGGTCAATTCATCCCAGGCTTCCCCGTACGCATCCCGTTGAACGTCGCTTTTATTCTGGCTCTACTCTGTTGCGGTTTGGTTTACGTCTTTCTCTGGCGCACAAAGTGGGGTTACGAAATCCGCACCACCGGCAGCAATCCGACTGCCGCTGAATACGGTGGCATCTCAATTCGCAAACAGATCGTTTTGGCAATGGCGGTTTCCGGGGCGCTGGCAGGAATGGTAGGCATCAACGAAGTGATGGGTTATCGCTATCGTTACTACGATGGCTTTTCCGATAACTACGGATTTACCGGTATTGCTGTCGCACTCCTCGGTCGCAATCATCCGGTAGGAGTAATCCTGGCGGCTTTGTTATTTGCCGCGCTGCAGCATGGTGGCATTTACGTCGATGGTTTTTCAGAACATGTCACTAAAGACATTGTTCAAGTTCTGCAGGGCATCATCATTTTGTTTGTCGCCGCTGAGGCATTTTTCCGTGGTCCATTCAACAAATACGGTTTGCTAAAGCACTCAAAGGTGTAGACGATGAAAGATATTTCGACCTGGGTTTTGGTATTGTCGATGTCGACGATCCGCACCTCAACGCCGTTGGTGCTGGCTGCGTTGGGAGGATTGTTTTCCGAACGCTCGGGTGTGATCAATATTGCGCTCGAAGGCAAGATGCTGGCGGGCGCTTTCACCGCCGCAGCAGTTACTTATGCGGCAGATGCCAAGCTTGGACTCGGAGCAGCTAGCCCGTGGGCTGGATTGCTGGCGGGGATTGCGGCGGGACTGCTACTGGCGGCGATCTACGCGGTAGTGTGTATTCGGTACAAAGCGGACCAGGTAGTGAGCGGGGCAGCAATCAACATCCTGATGCTTGGCATTCCCGGCTTTCTCAGTGGCGCTTTCTTCCTGTCTTCCGGATCGACGCCACAGATCCCCAAGGAACACCTGATGCCTTGGACGCCGATCATTCTCGCTTTCGTGGTTTTCGTTCCGCTCAGCTGGTGGGTGATGTATCGCACGCCGTTTGGCCTGAGGCTTCGCGCCGTGGGAGAAAAACCTGAAGCTGCGGACGCAGCCGGCGTCAGTGTGAACCGGATGCGTTATTCCGGTGTGTTGTTGGCGGGAGTGCTGGCGGGAATTGGTGGCGCCTATCTTTCAATTGGCCAGTCGTCGTTGTTCACGCGTAACATGACGGCGGGACGTGGTTTTATCGCCCTGGCGGCACTCATTTTCGGGAAGTGGCGACCAGTACAAACGATGCTCGCCTGCTTACTGTTTGGTTTCACCGAAGCGCTTTCGATCCAGATGCAGGGAGTAATAAAGGATATTCCGGTACAGTTCGTACAGATGGTGCCCTACGTGTTGACGATAATTGTGCTGGCAGGTTTCATTGGTTCATCGCGACCCCCACGAGCGTTAGGAATTCCTTATCAAAAAGAGAAGTAACGAGGGGGTTGAGAGGATGGTTGAACGAGTGGTGGGTTCAAGTTTGTATGAACGAGTGGAACATGCGGCGCGGACGGTGCGGGCTCGCATCAGTGACGAACCGCGCGTCGCGGTTGTGTTGGGTAGCGGCCTCGGCGCTTTTGCTGACGACCTTGAAGGATCCGTGGCGATTCCTTATGAAGAGATCCCCGGGTTTGTCCGTTCGACAGCGGAAGGACATGCTGGCCGCTTAGTGGTCGGAAAAGTGGATGGCGTGCCGTTGGTCGCGATGCAGGGCCGGGTACATTACTACGAAGGCTATTCGCTGGAAGAAGTCACGTTTCCGGTTCGCACATTTAAGTTGCTAGGGGTGAAGACACTCGTCCTGACCAATGCCGCGGGCGGGATCAACGTGCAGTTGAGCCAGGGGGCACTGATGGTGATTAGTGATCATTTGAACTTGATGGGTGTCAATCCTCTGGTTGGCCCAAACGACGATAGGTTCGGTCCAAGATTTCCGGACATGACTGCCGTCTACTCCCCGGCTTTGCAGGAACTCGTCAGTGAAGAAGCGCGGGCCATGAGTATCGAGGTGCGGCGCGGCGTGTATGCCGCACTTTCGGGACCGAGTTACGAGACTCCGGCTGAGATCCACTTGCTGCGGAACTGTGGCGCCGACGCGGTTGGTATGAGTACGGTGCCTGAGGCTATAGTGGCGCGGCAAATGGGTTTGGATGTACTGGGTATCTCCTGCATCACAAACATGGCTGCTGGCATCAGCGACCAGCCAATCAATCACGAGGAAGTGATGGAGACGGGGAATCGCGTGCGCGCGACATTTGCCGAGCTGTTGAGGCGCGTGATCGCTCGACTGAGTAGCAAGACTTAAGTATCAATACCAGGGTTAGAGTGGATTTGTGAGCATGATAATTGGCATCTGTGGGGGCACGGGATCCGGAAAAACGACGGTCGCCAATCGTATTCTGGAATCCGTCAGTGCTAATGAAGTAGTTTTTATTCAGCAAGACTCCTACTACCGTAACGTCAAAGACCTGCCGCTTGACTACCGCAACGTTGCCAACTTCGATCATCCTGACGCGCTTGATAATGACCTGCTGGTGAATCATGTGCGCAAGCTCAAGGCGGGTGAAGCGATTGAGTTGCCCCTCTACGATTTCAAAACTAACTCGCGTTTGCATGAAACCAGGTTGGTTGAACCCAAACCGATAGTTATTGTCGAAGGAATTCTGATTTTCTCCGAACCTCGTTTGCTCGAACAGATGGATATCAAGGTCTTTGTTGACACGCCTGACGATATTCGCTTCATCCGCCGGTTGCGCCGCGACATTACGGAACGAGCCCGCACTCTTGAATCGGTGATTGAGCAGTACCTGGCGACGGTGCGACCCATGCACATGCAGTTTGTCGAGCCATCAAAAAGGTATGCAGACGTAATTATTCCCGAGGGTGGTCATAATCTTGTGAGCATTGATCTGTTGAGCGGCAAAATTCGCGAGAGACTGGCCAAATCTTTAACTACAGTTGGAGGGCAGCTTTGAGCGAGGAAGATTTTCAGTCGCTGATCGATGCGGCTAAGGAGGCGCGGCTACAATCAGTCGCGCCGTTTTCTAACTTTAAAGTAGGGGCAGCAGTCAAAACTGACAGCGGCAAGGTCTACACCGGCTGCAATGTGGAGAGCGCGAGTTATGGATTGACAGTGTGCGCCGAACGAGTGGCGATCTGGAAGGCTTTATCAGAAGGTGAACGCCACTTTACTCAATTGGCGGTGGTAGCGGATACCGAGACTTTGACCCCGCCGTGTGGGACCTGCCGGCAAATTATTTGGGAGTTTGCCAAAGGCGCAGACATTGTATTCGCCAATCTCAAGGGACAACGTGAAACCTTTCATATCGCTGATCTTCTGCCCCGAGCATTTGATGCTCGCTTCTTGAAAGGCGCAAGCCAGGAATGAACGAGACTGGGAGCGCAGGCGGCTCGCCTGCCACATCAATTAGCCACGATGTTAAAGAGCAGGCGGGCCGCCTGCACTCCCAAGCAAAGAATCTATGCCAAAACAGCTGCTGAATTTTGTGACCCTCGTAATCATGCTTGCCGGTTTCGCTTCAAACGACATGGCCCAAAGCAAGCGGAAGCAACCTGCCGATCTCTTAGTGTTAGGCGGAACGATTGTGACGATGGATGGAACTCGTCGCATTCTGGACGACGGCGGAATTGCTGTCAGTGGCGGGCGGATTCTGGCAATTGGGCCACGCACGGAAATCGCGAGTAGTTATTCTTCACGCCAGGTTTTGAATGCCGCCGGCAAACTAGTGGTGCCGGGACTGATCAATGGCCACACTCATATTCCCATGGTCCTGTTTCGTGGCCTTGCCGATGATCTCGACCTGCAGGACTGGCTAACCAAGTACATATTTCCTGCCGAAGCAAAAAATGTCAGCGAAGAATTTGTCAGGGCTGGAGCGCGACTTGGTCTGGCCGAAATGATCCGCGGAGGCACAACGACCTACTGTGATATGTACTACTTCGAAGACGCGATCGCTGAAGAGACCGAGAAAGCTGGGGTACGCGGGGTACTTGGAGAAACGGTAATTGATTTTCCGGTTGCCGACAACAAGAACAACAGCGAAGCGATGTCCTACGTGGAGAAGTTTATTAAGCGCTGGCAAGGGCACCAGTTGATTGTGCCGGCCATTGCTCCGCACGCTCCCTACACTGTTTCCGAAGAGCATCTGAAAGCGGCCCGCGCGTTTTCGGATCGCACCGGTTGCCCGATCGTCACCCACATTTCGGAAACCAAGCGGGAAGTTGAAGACAGTATTAAAACGAAGGGTGCAAGTCCGGTTCATTACCTGGAACGAATAGGCTTTCTTAGCGACCGTTTGATCGCTGCCCATATGGTCTGGCCGCAAGACGGAGAGTTGGAGCTCTTGAAGCAGCGGGGCGTAGGCGTCGTGCACAATCCCCAGTCAAACATGAAACTGGCTGCCGGCGTTGCGCCGGTGCCAAAAATGATGGCCATTGGGATTCTCTTAGGTTTGGGTACCGACGGGGCCGCTTCAAACAACGATTTGAACATGTGGGAGGAGATGGACACCGTCGCCAAACTGCATAAGGTGTTCTCGGGCGATCCCAAGGTGATTTCCGCGCAACAGGCATTTGAACTGGCAACTATTAGTGGAGCGCGCGCCATACACCTGGAGAAAGAAATTGGCTCCCTCGAACAGGGGAAGCGGGCGGACCTGTTGGTCATCGAGCGCGATGCGCTGAATCAAATCCCGCTATATAACATCTACTCCGACCTCGTCTATGCGACCAAGGCGTCAGACGTCCAGACGGTGGTGATCAACGGACGCGTGATAATGCGTAACAGGCAGCTCCTAACGTTAAACGAGGCTGCAATAAAAGCCAGCGCCGCGGTCTTTCGAGAGAAGATAATCAAGAGCCTGGGGGGCACCCCATCTAACTGATAGTTATTTTGGTGAAGGACTTCACTAGAACTGGGAGGTGGTGGATTGTCACTAACTTGTGTCTAAGTAGCTTGCCTGATCTTGCTAAAGCGTACATAATGAGTTGTCTAAACCATGTACATTCTAAAGCGAGCGTTATGCTCGCTTTTGTGTTTTTTAGGAGTTGAATTAGTGAGTTCAGTCTTCCACCTTAATTCAAGTGCTCGACATATCATCCCGACAGTACTGATTCTTATTTTCTCCGCTTACGTGGCGGGTCAAACAACTTCTTTCAACCAGCCCGAAAATCCTGCACCAAACCCAGTTGAACGTCGCATAGAGAGAGCAAAAGCCCTGGCGGCGGCCCATCAGCTCCAAGCCGCGGCGACTGAGCTCGAAAATGTTCGGGCTACAGTCAACGACCTGGCTATTCGCAACGGTACTTCGTTGATGTTGCTCGGGATCTATCTCGAGGAGGGCAACTATGGGCGTGCTCAATCACTGCTCGAGGACTCGTTTCAGACGCGGGCCGCGCAGAAAGATGATTCCATCCGCACCTATTTTGCGATGGCCGGTCAAGCGATAAATGGGGTTCGCTCCCATTTGGCTCGTTATCGAAGCTATGGTCTTAATACCGGCGAGGCGGGCCTGCCGCCGGAAGCGACCACGGACCTTGATCGTGTTCGCAACTTCCTGGAGCGCTTGATCGCGCAAGCCCGAATAATTACTAAGGAAGATGGTCGTCTTTACGATGGTTTGGCACTACAGGAAGACGTGCTGGGAATCCGGCTGTCAGTACCGCGTGACGCCAATGATCGAGATAAATGGCAGACCGAATACGTAGCCGCGAGGGAACAACTGGCCTCGTCGCAGATTCAGGTAGCGTCGCTGGGAAGACAGCCCGCCTTAGCGGCGGTGGCGGCAAAGTTACCCAACCCCTTTGCGACGCCAACACCGGCCACGCAACCTGACGCCTCGCCAGCGACCAACAATGCCGCCCCCGCGGGGTCCAATAACTCAGCTGCGCCGGCTGCTGGTCCCAACCCCACAACCACACAAACTTCTCCCCCACAACCCGAGGCCGCCGAGCCCAAGCTGGTGAGTGCGGGCACACTGAGCGGCCGAGAGACTAAGCGCGTAACGCCCCAGTATCCCGCCCAGGCAAAAACAAATGGGGTTGCGGGCGTGGTTCGTGTGTTTGCGATTGTTGATGAAAAGGGCAAAGTTTGGGTCACTGGTTCTGAGGGGCCCGTGCTTTTACGAACCGCAGCAGAAGAAGCTGCTCGCAATTGGATTTTTCCCCCCTCCGTATTTGCCGGAAAGCCTGTCCGAATCGCCGGCTATATCGACTTCGAGTTTAAGCTCTAATAGAGAACCGCGAGCGGCAGCGAGCGGAAATCCCTACTCAACTAGCTTCTTACAGTTGAATTTAGATTTCCGCTCGCTACCGCTCGCGATTCTCTATTTGTAATCTTGACTTAAAAGTAAGGTATAGCTTAAGATGCAGTCGCTGAATAATTTAGGTTGAACTTATGAAGATCTCAGCCCAAGAGGAGTACGGATTACGCTGCCTGCTGCAGCTCGCGCATGCGGAAACAAAAGGCGAGTCGCTCACGCTGTCGCAGATCGCGCGGCGCGAGGGGATTTCGGTAGCGAATGCGGGAAAGTTGCTTTGGATCTTGAGCAAGGCTGGCTTAGTCCAATCGCAGCGAGGCACAAAGGGTGGCTACACGCTTTCCCGGGCGGCCTCTGAGATTCACTTGAATCAAGTCATTAGAGTGCTGGAGGGGGAACCGGCCGAATCGCATTGCAAGAGTTACGCTGGAGTTCTCGATGCCTGTGTGCACACCGGTGACTGCGGGATTCGTCCGGTGATTGTGGAACTTCATCAGATTGTAGATAACGCGCTGGCGGAAATAACTCTTTCGCAACTACTCGGCAGCGAAGCCAAGGTTGACGCCGCGCTCCATCAGATCCAGGGCGTCAAGCCAAGGCCGGATTCGCCGGTTGGCGCATAGCACAAGTCGAATAAGGAAGGCCACGAACTGTAAAAGAGCATGAGCACCGTTGAACTGTTAGGCAACCAGGAATACAAGTACGGCTTTGTCACTGACATTGAGTCGGACGTAATTCCTCGCGGCCTGAATGAAGACACGATCCGCTTGATCGTGGAAAAGAAGAATGAACCTGAGTGGATGCTCGAGTTTCGTCTGAAGGCGTACCGTCACTGGTTGACGATGAAGGAGCCGAAGCATTGGCCCAATCTCAACTACCCGGAGATCGATTACCAGGACATCATTTATTACAGCGCGCCCAAGCAGAAGCCAACCAAGCAGAGCTTGGACGAAGTGGATCCGGAGTTGCTGCGCACGTTTGAGAAACTCGGTATTCCGTTAACGGAACAAAAGCAGTTGGCCGGCGTTGCGGTCGATGCGGTTTTTGATTCAGTTTCGGTCGCCACCACTTACAAAGAGAAACTGAAGAAGCACGGCGTCATCTTCTGTTCGTTTACTGAAGCGATTAGAGATTACCCTGACCTGGTCCGTAAGTACCTGGGCTCGGTTGTGCCTACGAATGATAACTTCTTTGCCGCCTTGAACAGTGCTGTCTTCTCTGACGGCTCATTCTGTTTCATTCCCAAGGGTGTCCGCTGTCCGATGGAGCTCTCCACTTACTTCCGCATCAACAATGCCGAGTCTGGACAGTTTGAAAGAACCCTGATCGTTGCGGAAGAAGGGTCATATGTTTCCTATCTCGAAGGTTGTACGGCGCCAAAGTTTGACCGAAATCAACTGCACGCAGCCGTAGTTGAATTGGTCGCGCTCGACGACGCGCAGATCAAATACTCAACAGTACAGAACTGGTACGCGGGTGATGAGACTGGCAAGGGCGGCATCTACAACTTCGTCACCAAGCGCGGTAAGTGTGCCGGCCGCAATTCCAAAATATCCTGGACGCAAGTTGAGACAGGTTCAGCAATTACCTGGAAGTACCCTTCGTGTATTCTCGCCGGCGACAATTCGATCGGTGAGTTCTATTCAGTGGCGTTGACTAACCACGCGCAGCAGGCCGATACCGGCACCAAGATGATTCACCTGGGTAAGAACACACGCTCGACCATCATCTCCAAAGGAATTGCTGCCGGTAAGTCAAACAACAGTTATCGCGGCCTTGTGAAGGTGATGCCGAAAGCTGAGAACGCGCGGAACTATACGCAGTGCGACTCGATGTTGATTGGATCACAGTGTGGCGCCAACACCTTCCCGTACATCGAGGTGATGAATAACAGTTCCAGCGTTGAACATGAAGCGTCGACCTCGAAGATCAGTGAAGAACAGCTTTTCTATTTACAACAGCGCGGCATTTCGCAGGAAGATGCGGTGTCGCTGATTATCAATGGCTTCTGCAAGGATGTGTTTCTGCAGTTGCCGATGGAGTTTGCAGTTGAAGCACAACGTTTGTTGGGGCTGAAACTGGAAGGCAGTGTTGGTTAAGAGACAGATTTGGCGTCGGGTGTTATGTGCTTAGGTGAGTGTGGCACTTAACACCCGATACCTGTGAGTGCTTACGGAGATAAATTCCAAGAATGTTAGAAATCAGAAATCTGCATGCAACCGTCGATGGCAACGAGATTCTTAAGGGGATCGACTTGACCATCAACAAGGGTGAGATTCACGCCATCATGGGCCCGAACGGCTCCGGCAAGTCGACACTCGCCAAAGTACTAGCGGGACATCCGCAGTATGAAGTGACTGGCGGTGAGGTGATCTACGAAGGGCGGAATCTACTCGAGTTGTCGCCTGATGAGCGCGCCCGCGAAGGGATCTTCATGGCTTTCCAATACCCGATCGAGGTGCCTGGAGTTTCGAATGCCCAGTTTCTGCGCCTGGCCTATAACGAAAAACGTAAACATCTCGGTGAAGAAGAATTGGACCCCTTGGAGTTTAAGGACTTTCTTAAAGAGCGCGCCAAAGTCGTGGAGATGGACGCGAGTTTCATGTCGCGTTCAGTAAATGAAGGTTTCTCGGGTGGCGAAAAAAAGCGCAACGAAATACTGCAAATGGCTGTGCTTGAGCCGAAGCTCGCAGTACTGGATGAAACGGATTCCGGTTTGGACATCGACGCCTTGCGCGTTGTTGCCGGCGGTGTCAACCAGCTGCGCACCCCCGAGAATGCGATCATTGTGGTGACGCACTATCAGCGGCTGCTCAATTACATCGTTCCTGACTATGTGCATGTGTTGGCCCATGGACGCATTGCGCGCGAAGGCGGCAAGGAATTAGCACTCGAGCTGGAAGAGAAGGGCTACGACTGGATCAAGACCAGTGCCGGCCAAGAAAATGGCGCGGTGGCTCGTAATTAAAAAGATGGTTTCAGATTTAGCTACACCCGAGAATAATTACCAGGCTGCGTTTCGCGCGTTGCAGCAGACGAAGCCGTCGGCGCCGTGGGTTGAACTGGTGCGCGAGAGCGCTATGGACCGCTTCCAGTCGCTGGGATTTCCTTCCGTAACCAACGAAGAGTGGAAATATACAAACCTCGCTCCCTTAGCTAAAGACGCGAGCTTTCGTCCGGCCACTGAGGAGCGTTTGTCCGCGATTACTAAAGACGCGATCTCGAGTTTCGTCTATCCCGAAACCGGTACCAGCCACCTGGTTTTGGTAAATGGATTTCTGAGCCCTGAGTTGTCGACGATTACTGGAATTGAGGGTGCGGTTGCCCTCGATCTTTTCGCGGCAGTGTCTGACGGGAAGTACGGCCGCTTGGTACGCGAGTATTTGGCGCGCAACGCCTGTTACAAGAACAACGGCTTGAGAGCACTGAATACTGCGCTCCTGCAATCTGGCCTGTTCTTACTGATTCCCAGGAACACGAACCTGCAAACGCCGATACAAATAACCTATTTGTCTGGTTCACCCGATTCCACGGACGCAAGTTTCCCAAGGGTGTTGGTGCTTGCGGAAGAGAATAGCTCGGCCACGATAGTGGAAAGCTATGTCACTATCGCCGGGAATCGCTATTTCACCGACGCCGTGATGGAACTGGTCCTCAAAGAAGGAGCGCGTCTGAAGCACTATCGCGTGCAAAGAGAGAGTAGCAAGGCATTCCACGTGGCCAGTACCTCTGCGGAACTGGGACGAGGCAGTAGTTACGACGCCACTTCAATCAATCTGGGAGCCTTTCTCGCGCGGCATGACATTTCGGTGGTGATGGAAGATGAGGGGGCGGAGTGCTGGGTTGATGGTCTCTACCTGGTGGGTGCGGATCAGCACAGCGATACTCATTCGGTTATTGACCACAAAAAACCGCATTGCACCAGTCACCAGCTTTACAAGGGCATTCTCGATGGCAACGGGCGCGCGGTCTTCAATGGCAAGATCTTCGTGCGCGAAGGGGCGCAAAAGACCGATGCCATGCAGACAAACAAGAACCTGCTGCTGTCGAGCCAGGCTCGCGTGGACACCAAGCCGCAGCTGGAAATATTCGCGGACGATGTGAAGTGCGCTCATGGTGCTGCGGTGGGCCAGATCGACGAGGAAGAATTGTTTTACTTACAGGCCCGGGGCATTAATCCTGACCTGGCCCGCAACCTGCTTACCTACGGGTTTGCGGAGGAAGTGATCGGAAAGATCACTATCGATTCAATTCGTTCCCAGCTGGATGCAACTGTATTGCATCAGCTGCACGCGCAAATCGAAGCTTAGGCCTCTGAAAATTGGCCCAACCCGGAGGGTCACATGACGAGAAAAGTGCAGGAACTTGATACCTGCAACATAAGTTGAGCTTCGTAAACGCGTAGAGAAGTGAGTGAACCCATGGTTTCATCAACAGCGGACAGACTAACTACCAAAGACTCTATTAACGGCTGGAACGTAGAGCGCATCCGCGCCGATTTTCCGGTGCTTCATCAAACGGTCAACGGAAAGCCGCTAATCTACCTGGACAACTCAGCTTCATCACAGGCGCCGCAGGTCGTTATTGATCGGGGCAGCACCTATATCGAGCAGGAACATTCGAACATTCACCGCGGCGTCCACTACCTGAGCCAGAGAGCCACCACGGCTTACGAAGGTGCGCGCGAGAAAGTGAAACGATTCATCAACGCTCGGGAAGCTCGGGAATGCATCTTTGTTCGGGGCGCTACCGAAGGCATCAACCTGGTGATGTACGGTTACGGACGGAAGTTTATTGGTAAAGATGATGAGATCATAATTTCCGCAATGGAGCATCATGCCAATATCGTTCCCTGGCAGATGCTCTGCGAAGAGAAAGGCGCGCGGCTGCGAGTGATCCCGATGAACGACGCAGGCGAGTTACTCCTCGATGAGTATGATGCGCTGCTCAATGAGCGAACCAGGCTCGTCGCCGTTACCCACGTCTCCAACGCACTGGGCACCATCAACCCGATCAAGTCGATGATTGCGCAGGCTCACAAGTATGGAGTGCCCGTGCTTATCGATGGGGCCCAGAGCGCACCGCATATGCCAGTGGACGTGCAGGATCTGGATTGTGATTTCTTCGCCTTCTCCGGTCACAAGATGTATGCGCCAACCGGAAGCGGCATCGTCTACGGCAAGGCTGAGTTGCTCGAGCAGATGAATCCTTTCCAGGGTGGCGGCGATATGATCAAGACCGTCACTTTCGAGAAGACAACCTACGCTGATCTACCGAACAAGCTTGAGGCTGGCACTCCGGCTATCGCGTCGCAAATCGGACTCGGGGCGGCAATTGATTACCTGGACAGCATTGGACGCGAAAGTGCCGCGGCGTATGAAG
Source organism: Pyrinomonadaceae bacterium (assembly GCA_035263325.1). Lineage (GTDB taxonomy): Bacteria > Acidobacteriota > Blastocatellia > Pyrinomonadales > Pyrinomonadaceae > PSRF01. The sequence continues at coordinate 23,219 of DATFRK010000101.1, forward strand.
CGGAGCTCTTGCGCTATGCCACCGAACGCGTCTCGGCCATCGAGGGCGTGCGCATCATTGGTACTGCCAAACAGAAAGCCAGCGTATTATCGTTTGTCATCGACGACATACATCCGCACGACATCGGTACTATCCTCGACCAGGAAGGGATTGCTGTCCGCGCCGGGCATCATTGCGCACAACCGGTGATGCAACGATTCAATGTGCCGGCAACAGCACGCGCATCGTTTGCTTTCTACAACACCAAGGAAGAGATCGACACGCTGGCCGCGACGATCGAAAAGGTTATTGAGATTTTTGGCTAGAGCGGTGCTGACTTCATGGCCCAGAATGTCCTAAAGCCCCTGTCAGTTCGGTCGCGAGTCCGTTGTGTAGTCTGCTGTTGTTTTCTGCTGATCGCGGGTACATCTGTAGCGCAAGAACCCGCAGCGGAAGGGGCGCAAGAATCTGAGTATGAGTTGTTAGCGAAGGCGGAGGCGGACTCAAGCCAGGCATTTTCATTCGGTTGTCGGGATTGCCTGGGTTTCGCCATTAAAGCTCACAAGAGACTAAAGGGCATTCTCCAGCGGAACCCTGAGTCTGTTTACAGGTTACAGATTCTGGAAGATATGAAGCTCATGGAGGAGCTCCTGGGGCAACATCAACTAGTGATAGCGGTTTTCTACATGGAGAAGTCACATGCAGGTGCAGTACGCTGGAAAGCTGCCGAGTCACGCCTCTTGCAAATCGTCAATGAGTATCCAGCGTTTTCTAAAATGGATGAGGTGCTGCTGCGTCTGGGAGATATTGCGGCGCGAGATAAACGGGTTGACGATGCCTCGCGTTATCTGTGGACCGCCGTTTGTAACTATCCTGAAAGCAAGCTGTCTGAAACTGTATTCAGCAAACTGAACCAATTGGGCTCTTCCTTCGCGGGATGCAACAACACCACAGTTCAACCGCCGCGATAATAGGTTTTATGTCTGAACTTAGTGAGCTATACCAGCAAGTAATACTCGACCATAACAAGAAGCCGCGAAACTTCAAGAAGCTCGAGGATGCCAATCACACCGCTGAAGGTTACAACCCTTTGTGTGGTGATCAGTTGACTGTGTATTTGAATCTGGAAAA
>DATFRK010000102.1:0-4480 GCA_035263325.1 Pyrinomonadaceae bacterium
CTACATTGCTCCTCCGCTTCCCTATGTCGGCAGGCGTGAATTCTTTATCTTTGTGGATCGTGGGGGAGACAAACTCGAGCGCCTGGCGTTGGTCCGTTATGGCGAAGAACACTTGAAGTACTTTTTCGAGCTATTGACTCCGCCAGGCAAGGATATCGCAGCCACCTTGCGGCGCATTGTCGAAGAACGAAACCCCAAGACTATCGCGCTAAACATGGGAGGAACACGTGGCGCGACGACCGGCCTGACTCATGATAGCTACACGTTCTTAACCGAAACACTTGGACCAAACTATGCCTCACGTTTCGTTTCCGCCGCTCCGCTGATTGTCGAATACATGGACACTCGCATCCCGGAAGAACTTGAGCACTATCGAAACGCAGTTGCGCTCACGGATGTCTTAACGCAACGCGCCTTTTCCAACGAGGTGATTACACCCGGTAAGACCACAGTCGGCGAGGTGCGCTTCTGGTGGCTGCAGCAAGCCAACAATGCCGGGTTGGATGTTTGGTTTCAACCTGATATGCGAATTCAACGACAAAACCAGGAAACCGGTAAGGCACAGCAGTTTCTCGAGGTGTCAGACGAGTCCGCCGTCATCCAGCGTGGTGACGTTATTCACATCGATTGCGGCTTGAACTACATGGGCCTGAGCACCGATTGGCAGAAGATGGGCTACGTGTTGCGGGATGGTGAGAAAGATGCACCCGAAGGATTGAAGAAGGCGCTCACCAATACCAACCGGCTACAGGATGCACTGTTTTCTCATATCAAGCCCGGCGCGAAGGGTTTCGAAGTGTATGACGCGACCATGACCGATATGAAAACCGCGGGGATCGAGGCGATGATCTACTCCCACTCGATTGGCAACCAGGGACACGCTCTCGGTGCCAGTGTTGATTTCCGACGTCCCACCGCTGGAGCACCGTCTGAGCCTGCATTTCGCGAAGGCTCTTACACGTCAATCGAACTCAACACCTCCACCCCGGTTCCCGAGTGGGGTGGACAGAAAGTGACTATGATGATGGAAGACGATGCCTACCTAACCAAAGATGGAATGAAGTGGTTTCGTCCGCGCCAGACTTCGTTTTACTTGATTCGTTGAAAACGTTGACGCTGTATGAGCGAACGTGGTATTTACTGCCCGTTCCCATAACCAATAGGCGCAAGTGACGGGCAACTGCAGACCCGGCATGTCATAGCTCAAACTCTGGCATTCCTTTACCTCGCTGCACCTAACAAACAAAACCAGCTTTTCGGAGAAAGGTAACGCCATGTCTCACTCTGGGTGGGCTCCTGTTTTCAAATTAGCTACAGCCTTCTCAATAGTCGTCTTCTTTGTAACCATCGCGTTACATCCCGTTCACGTCAAGGCCCAGAGCATCGTGCAAAACGATTTTGAGGACGGCACTGCCCAAGGGTGGATTCCCCGCGGCGGAGGCGTGGTTTTGACAAATACTACCGAGGCTGCGCAAGCCGGCACTCACAGTTTGAAGACAACCGGTCGCACCCAGGGTTTCCACGGCCCCAGCTTGAACATCCAGAACACTCTGATAAAAGGAGCGACGTATCAAGTCACCGTCTCTGTCAGACTAGTCAGTGGCCAAGCGCCAACGACGATCAGAGTTACCGTCCAGCGAACCCCCACCGGCGGTAGCAACCAGTTTGACCCCGTAGTATCAAGTGCAAATAACGGGGTAACTGACACCGCCTGGACCACTCTTAACGGCGTCTACTCTTTTGGCACTGACAATTCCGGACTGCTGCTCTATGTCGAAGCCACGAGTGCCACGGCGTCTTATTACATCGACAGTTTCAGCATCACGCAGTTGGCGCCGGCGCCTGGTCCACCAGGAAACACAACTGGCGCCGCGTCGACATTTGAAACCGGCACCCGTGAAGGCTGGGCGCCACGAATTGGTGACGAAACCTTGACGGTGACGACAGCGGACGCTCACAGCGGCACTTTCAGCTTGTTGACTTCCGGCAGAACCTCGGCCTTTCGTGGCCCGGCATTCAATGTCACGAACGTAATGTTCAACGGCTCCCGTTACCGGATCTCGCTGTGGGCCAAACTCGCCCCGGGCGAACCCAGTAGTCAACTCAGGGTCAGCCTGCAACGCAATCTTGGAGGCGTTGTAACTTCATTCCACACTGTTGTCCCCAATACCACTGTGACGGCGAACGGCTGGGTGCGCCTGGCGGTTACTTACGATCTAGCACTCGCCAACACCTCATTGATTTTGTACGTGGAGTCTGCCAGTGGCACTCCCTCCTTCTACATTGATGATTTTCAAATCAGCTTCGTGCCACCACCGGTAGCTGAACGTGATATTCCCTCCGTGTTCCAGGCATTTGCTCAATATTTTCCGATTGGAGCAGCGATCGGGCAGGGAGACTTGAGCGGCGAGCACGCGTTTCTGCTGACCAAGCACTTCAACAGCGTCACTTCCGAAAACGATATGAAGTGGAGTTCACTGCAGCCGACGGAGGGCACGTTCACCTTTGCCACTGCTGATGCCCAGGTCTCGTTTGCGAAAGCGAACAACATGTTCGTCAGAGGACACACGCTGGTTTGGCATAACCAGGTTCCGGCCTGGGTGTTCAACGATGCGAGCGGCAATCTGATGACGCCAACACCGGAGAACAAGGCGTTACTCCTACAGCGGCTCGAGAACCACATCCGAGCGGTGATGACGCACTTCGGCACCGATGTTTACGCCTGGGACGTTGTCAATGAGGTCATCGACCCGTCGCAGCCCGACGGTTTTCGCCGCAGTCCGTGGTTCAACATCACCGGCACTGATTACATTGAGCGCGCCTTCCGTGTAGCTCACGACGTGCAGCCTACAGCGAAGCTTTACCTCAACGACTTCGACACCACCAATCCGACGAAGCGGCAATTTCTTTTTAACCTGATAGCCGACCTGAAGAACCGAGGTGTCCCGATCGATGGCATCGGCCATCAAATGCACAACAACGTCGACTTCCCTTCCGGCCAGGCGATCCTGGACACCATCAATATGTTTTCGAATCTCGGAGTTGATAACCAGATTACCGAGTTGGATGTCAGTATCTACAGTAACTCCTTGCCTGGACCAATCGTCGATTACGCCGATATTCCGGTTGACAGATTCATCTTGCAAGGCTACCGCTATCGGACCTTCTTTGATGCGTTTCGCCAGCTGCAGGGAAAGATCAGCTCGGTCACGTTCTGGGGCCAGGCCGACGACCATACCTGGCTGACTTCACCAACCCGAGTGAACGGGCCGCTGCTCTTCGACACGTCGTTGCAGAAGAAGTTCGCTTACTGGGGGTTGCTTGATCCGCTGCAGTTACCCGGCGCGGATTTGTCAGCTGAAATAACAGCCAGTCCGAACCCGGTGCTCAGTGGTAAGACAGCGGCTTATACAATCACAGTGCGCAATAACGTGGACCACGACACCCTTCCGTTTCAACCATCTGACGATGATCTGCCCGCCGCTAATGTTTCACTGTCAACTGCGGTTCCAACCGGAACCATGTTCCAGTCGTTGACGATGCCGGATGGCTGGACTTGTAACGCGCCCGCAGTTGGCACATCGGGCCAGGTTCAGTGCACCACGCTGTCATTGGCTCCAGGTGTTGCGGCCGAGTTTGTGCTGACCGTCGCGCTCGATTGTGCGACGAGCAACGGTGTTCAGGTAGCGAATTCGGCAACAGTCAGTTCGACTACAGCAGACCCGAATCTGGCGCCGAACAATACAGCTGCGGTGACGGTCGCAGTTTCGAATCCAGCACCAGTGATTTCGAATCTCGCTGTGGATCGACCCGTGTTAGGCCCACCGAATCATAAGCTGGTCGACGTGAAACTTAGTTACACGATCGACGATAACTGCGATGCGACCCTGGTCCCCATGATCACGATTAGCAGCAATCAACCGCAGAACGGTGCCGGCGACGGCAATACACCAGTTGATTGGGAAGTGGTGGATGCGCATCATGTCAGATTGCGTGCAGAACGATCTCCGCATGACCCTGGCACACGAATCTATACGATCTTGTTGACCGTTACTGATTCCAGCGGCAGCACCAGTACTAGCTCCGTAAACGTAATCGTGCCGCGGTAGTTAGGCTTGCCTATTCGGGGCAGCAAAATAGCGCAGGTGGGAAGGGTTAAGTGACTTGCCGACTCAACTGATAATTGAGCGCAGTCAGGAAGGGTGGTAAGCGACTTCCAATTCAACTCACTAAAATAGCGCAGTTGGGAAGGGGGTAAGCGACTTGCCTATTCAACTCACGACGCAGACTTCTGAGCGCACCCCCGCTGAGCTTTCGCAATCACAAGTCTTAATGTGAAAGTTCAAACAAGCCCGTGCTAGTTAATAGTCAATACAGTATTGCGGGAAGATCAGCGGGGGTGCGCTTAGAGGCCCGAGTCTTGAGTTGAGTCGGCAAGTCGCTTACCCCCTTCCCAACTGCGCCATTCTGTGAGTTGAGT
>DATFRK010000103.1:0-2912 GCA_035263325.1 Pyrinomonadaceae bacterium
CTGTCCACAGATTACGCAGATTACACAGATTTTTTCTACTCAGTTCAGTTGCGCTATTTCGTTCCTCTGCAACGGGGAGATAGTGCCGCCTCGGTAGGCGAGCGATAGCGACCTGGTCCCATTCAGTCAGAGACGCGAGGATCAGATCGCCTCGCTCGCTGTACTTCGTGCCAACTTACACACCCAACTCATGCTCAAAAAAACAGTCTGCGTAATCCGCGTAATCTATGAATCGTTAACCCTATTTACTGTTGACAGTAAATACTGTCAGATGTAAGATACTCTCGATGAAGCACATTGTTCGAGAGCGGGAGCGGAAATATGTTGGGGTGCCCGAATTTGCGCAGGCCGCCGAAAAAGTCTTGGCGGCCCTCAATCTCGAGCAGGAGCGCGGCACTGTTAGCAGTGTCCCTGATGAACGCACCATTCGTTATTACCTGGCAGAAGGGCTGATCCAACCGCCAGAGAAGAAACATGGTTCAGCTTTGGTGTTTGGCTATTTGCACCTGCTCCAACTCATCTCCGTCAAGAAGTTACAGGCGGAACATTTTCCCATTCGTCAGATTCGAGAGTTGGTCGCGGGCAAGAACGAACAAGAACTGGAGAGTCTTCTCGGCATTGGCGGGCCAGCCGGTAAGAAAGCCGACAATGAAGCCAAACGCTATCTGGAGTCACTCCTGACTGGTTCGGAGATGCGCGCAAAGCGCAGCCACGTTATGCCCAGGCATTCGAGTGCGCCAAGGGCCCCGCAGCCGGTAGCGTCCGAAGGTGACTCCACCGCTTCATGGCAACGGGTTGAGATTGAACCAGGCCTGGAATTACACATTCGGTCCGACTACGAACCACCAGTGACCAGTGCGAGACACCGAAACCTGGCCGAAAGGATTCGCGGCGTGATCAGTAAGTACTGGCGCAAAGAATGAGACACCAGAAATTTGCTGACGTGGGTTCGTCAACTAAAGGAGGACCACAACAGACTAAAAAAGATTCAGGTGAGGTCCCGCGGAAAATCAGCCAGCAGATTCGGCAAGTCAGCAGCAAGGAGAATTAAGCATGATTCAGCAACTTCCCAAGATTGAGTTCTTTACCACGCGCGGAAAATTGGAGGCTAACAAAGAACAGACAGTTGATGTGCTCCTCCGCATCACCCCGCCAGAACCTCAACTAACCTACAACGCGCGTCCGGCTCTGAATCTCAGTCTCGTCATAGACCGGTCCGGCTCGATGGAGGGTGAGAAAATGGTCCGTGCTCGCGAAGCCGCGATGTTCTGCGTGGACCAAATGTTACCTGATGACCGTCTCAGTGTAGTTATCTTCGATGAACGGATCGATGTCCTGTTTCCCAGTCAACAGGTCAGTAACAAGCAGGCAATGAAAGACATGATCTCGCGCATCAAGGCCCGTGGTTCGACGGCGCTGCACGAAGCATGGGTGCGCGGTGGCTTGACTGTCAGCGAACGGCTGTTGGACGTAGGCATCAATCGCGTGGTCTTGTTGACAGATGGACTCGCAAACACCGGTCTCACCAACACGGACGAGATTGTGTCTCAGGCAATGGGCTTGTTCAAACGCGGCGTCAGTACGTCGACGATTGGAATCGGCGAAGATTTCAATGAAGACCTGTTGCTGCCGATGGCCCAAACGGCGGGTGGCAACGCCTGGCACGTCGTGAACGCCGACGATATGCAGCGAATCTTTCAGGTTGAACTCGAAGGACTGATTGCCCAGTTTGCTCATAACGTATCGCTTAGTTTGATTCCTGCTGATGGTGTGCGCATCGCCGATGTGCTCAACGACTTCGAACTTACAGAAACCGGGCGTTATCGCTTACCTAACCTGCAGTCGGGTGCTCCGCTAGAGATCGTGGTGCAGTTAAGAGTTGGACCACAGAACGATGGCTCACAGATCCGGCTTTTGGATCTGCGCCTCGGCTTTACCCCCCAGGATGCCCGCGCGGCAGAGGTGGTAAAAGAGGCGTTCACGGTGGAGTTTGCCGATTCAGTACGCGTGGAGAACCTGCCGGTCAACCATGACGTTGTCAAGGCGGTCCAATTCCTGATGAACTCGCGGGCGCGAAACGAGGCAATGAAAGCAATGGACCTCGGACAATACGACCGAGCGGAGACGCTGATAGGCTCCGCCCTGGCCTCCACTCGCGTGGCCTGTGCCCAGATGGGTGACGACGCTAAGGTAAGGGAAGAGCTTTTTGAGCTACAAGGCGCCGCGTTAAGTCTACAGGATCGACTTAAAGACAAACTTAATCGCAAGCTATTGGCCTACGGTGCGTACCGTCATCGAACTGGGAAGTAGAAGTAACGGAGCCCGCGAAAGGAAGCGAGCTTTGGAGTGCGGGGACTTGTCACTGCTTTGTGATCGGAGAAGGATGATCCCAAAGCAGTGACAAGTCCCGCACTCCAAAAAGGTCCTAAGATTTGGCACTGGTCGCTTCAACGCTGACTGTTCTGGGTTGCAGAACCAGGTGGTATCATAAGCGGCGTACCGTTACCACTCGCAGATGAAGATGCCCCGCTTTACATCGCAACCTGCCCTCACCCTGGTCTTATTGGCAATTGGTGTTTTCTGTTCCCAGCCGATACTGGGCCAGGTAACCGGCGGAGGCTCGACGGAAAACTTCAAGCGACCTGCCAATCCGCCCGTCTATCACCAATCAAAAGTTGAACCTGCCGGCGGCCGGATAAAAGACGATCCAAATGCCAAGCCAGGCACTAAAGGCACACAAAATGGTGGCGTCGCAGCCGCTGCCACCAAGACGAGCGAACCTGACGCCAGTAGGGCCACTAACAAGGCCACGCTGCCCAAATGGGGCGGCCTGAAGTCAGGCGGTGGAATCGCCTCGCGACCAACTGCACCAGCACCTGCCGCAACTGCGCCTCCGGCTCCTACGACTGTTG
>DATFRK010000104.1:0-12430 GCA_035263325.1 Pyrinomonadaceae bacterium
TCGCGGATGATCTTGCGCTCAATGTAGTTGGGCAGGAACCTGCCCGAGTCATCCCGGCTGAGGCCGAACGTGGTCTGCGTCAGATCGTTTGTACCAAACGAAAAGAAGTCGGCGGAAGCCGCGATGCGATCAGCCATCAGGGCCGCCCGCGGCAATTCAATCATCGTACCCACATGGTAGTCGATACTCATGCCATTCTCGCCCATCACCTGGCGCGCAACCTCATGGATCAACACCGACTGCTGGCGCAACTCTTCACTTAGCGACACCAACGGCACCATGATCTCCAGTTCCACCTTCTTGCGCTCGCCCTGTACCTGGCAGGCAGCTTCAAAAATCGCCCGGCACTGCATTTTCGTTACTTCGGGAAACAGCAGGCCCAGGCGACAGCCGCGAAAACCTAGCATGGGATTCGCCTCGCGAATACGATTGACCTGGCGCAGCATTTCCCGCTTATGGTCAATCTCGTCCAGCACGTGGTCCATATCGGCCAGGGTTCGCGCGCGCTTCAGGGCCATCTTGAGTTCAGCTAGTTCGCTGGTGAGCTCCTCAAAGTTTGGCAGGAACTCGTGCAGCGGTGGATCCAGTAAGCGAATTGTTACTGGTAACCCGGCCATCTCGCGGAAAATGCCGATGAAGTCACCACGTTGTAAAGGTAACAGTTTCTCGAGGGCCTTTTCGCGCGCGCCGACGCCATCCGAAAGAATCATTTCGCGCATGGCCGCCAGGCGTTGATCGCCGAAGAACATATGTTCAGTACGACAGAGGCCAATACCTTCAGCGCCAAACTGTCGCGCTGTTTTTGCGTCGAGAGGCGTATCGGCGTTGGCGCGTACCCGCAAACTTCTGAACTGGTCGGCCCAGGACATCAACTTGTAGAAGTCATTGTCGAGGGTCGGTTGAATGGTAGGCACCTGGCCCAGAAAGACTCGACCAGTTGAGCCATCGACCGTGATCCAATCACCCTTGGTAACAACCGTGCCATCGACCGTGAATTGTTGCTGGCTGTAATCGATGTTCAAAGCATTCGCGCCGCTGACGCACGTCTTGCCCATACCGCGGGCAACTACCGCGGCGTGGCTGGTCATTCCGCCCCGCGCCGTCACAATCGCCTTCGCGGCTACCATGCCGTGAAAATCATCGGGGCTCGTTTCCTGGCGCACCAAAACCACGCTCATACCGTCGCGCGCCATCTCCTCAGCCTCGTCTGGACTGAAAACAACCTGACCCTGCGCGGCCCCTGGACTGGCTGGCAGTCCGGTCGCCAGCGCAGTGACTTTTGTCTTGGGGTCGACAGTCGGGTGTAGCAGTTGATCCAATTGTTCGGGCGTCACGCGTTGTACAGCGGTGGCTTTGTCGATCAGCTTTTCATAGACCATTTCAACTGCGATACGAACAGCTGCTGCACCACTGCGTTTGCCGGTCCGCGTTTGCAGCATCCAAAGCTTGCCGCGCTCGATGGTAAACTCGCAGTCCTGCATGTCGTGGTAATGCTCTTCCAGCAAACCGGCAATGGACGCAAACTGATCGTAGACTTCGGGCAACTCCTTCTTCAGTTGACTGATCGGATTAGGAGTGCGGATACCGGCCACGACATCTTCACCCTGCGCGTTCAGCAAGTACTCGCCGTAAAGTTCCTTTGTGCCGGTGGAAGGATTACGCGTGAAGGCGACCCCGGTGCCACTGCCGGCGCCCATGTTGCCGAAGACCATCGCTTGTACATTTACCGCGGTCCCGAGTGAGTCGGGAATGCGGTTCACGCGCCGGTAGTCCATCGCTCTTCGACCCATCCAGGAGTTGAAAACAGCAGCGATAGCCACGCGCAGCTGCTCGTAAGGGTCTTCCGGGATTGCCTGTTGTTCAGTCAGGATGATCTGCTTCTCAGCGGCGATGATCTCGCGCAGATGGTCAGGCTTGAGGTCGGTATCTTTGCCGCCTTGCGTTTGGGCCTTGAAGCGATCGAGTACGCGTTCAAACTTCTCGTGGGCCACGCCCATCACAATCTCGCCAAACAGCGAAGCAAAACGGCGATAGGCATCGAGTGCGAACCTTAGATCTCCAGTTTGTTCGGCGAGTCCCTGGACGGTCTCTTCATTCAGACCAAGATTGAGCACTGTATCCATCATGCCGGGCATAGAAAACGCGGCCCCCGATCTGACGGAGACGAGTAGCGGATTCTTTGGGTCACCAAAACGCTTGCCGACTTTCTCTTCGATCTTCTGCAAGCCTTCGCGCACCTGGTCCCACATTCCTTCGGGAAAGCTCTTGTCGTTATCAAAGAACGCGTTGCACGCTTCGGTGGTGACAATTAAGCCTGGTGGTACGGGCAGACCGGCGCGCGTCATTTCGCACAGTCCGGCGCCTTTGCCACCCAGCAACGACTTATCGTCTCCTGGTCCCTCTTCGAAGAGGTAAACCCATTTGTTTGTCTTTTCGGCAATCTGGTCAGAGGCTTCTTCGATCACGGTGCTCATCGGCAACTAGACCCACTTTTGTAGTTTTTGAGAACGATCGGATCCGACCGCGCACGCTTGAACAGGGAGGGGCTTTTCTGGGAGCGGTGGATTCAAGTGAAAGTTAGCGCATTTGTGGTTAGTTAGGGAAGTGGGCCGGACGGAATTTGTGGCATCGGATTGGGTTTGCTGCGGCTTTTTGTGCTTGGTGCTTTGCACCTGGTTCTTTGTGCTTTGTCCTTAGTGCTTTGTTCTTGTATCTCAGATCGCAAGATCTCCGGCCAGAAGCACAAAGAACAAAGAACAAAACACAAAGGCCCAAAGCTCCAGGCCAAAGGCCAATGGCAGCAATTCACAACCCCGCCCGGTAGTACTACAATCGAATTTACCTCCAAAAGAATTAACCACACTATAAGGACGCTGTTATGTCGAATGTTACATCTCTCAATGTAAACGGAAAGAAACTGCCGCTAAACGTCGATGCTGACACCAGTTTGCTCAATGCCTTGCACGACGCACTGGGGCTAACTGGGACGAAATATGGCTGCGGCGAATCTCAATGTGGAGCGTGCACCGTCCTGGTCGATGGCGTGCCTACTCGTTCCTGTGTCACCCAGGTCGGCCGCGTCTCGAACAAACAAATAACGACCATCGAAGGTCTCGCAAAAGACGGCCAACTACACCCGTTGCAGGAAGCTTTTCTGAAAGCTGACGCGATGCAGTGCGGCTACTGCACCTCGGGCATGATCATGTCGGGTGTGGGTTTACTGAACAAGAATCCCAAGCCCACGCGCGACGAGATCGTGAAGCACATGGAGGGCAATGTTTGTCGCTGTGGCACCTATCAACGAATTGTTGCGGCCATGGAAATGGCCTCCGGTAAGGAGGTGCGGAAGTGAACCAAACTCCGGAAGTCGAACGATACGAACTCTACGCTGAACCTACTTACAATTTTGGTTTCGATCGGCGCCAGTTCATCAAGGTGTTTGGCGGGGGCATCGCGCTCATTGTTCCCATGACGAACTTGTTGGCCCAGGAGGGCGGCCAACGAGGTGAGTCAGGCCGTGGCTTTGGTAATCGGAATTTACCAAATGAGATTGGCGCCTGGATTCATATCGAAGAAGACGGACGCATCTCTGTTTATACGGGCAAGGTCGAATTCGGCCAGAACATTCGCACGTCGCTGAGCCAGGCGGTCGCCGAAGAACTGCGCGCCCCTGTTTCCCAGATCAATCTCGTGATGGGCGACACCGAGTTGACGCCCTTTGATGCCGGCACGTTTGGCAGTCGTACCACGCCGACCATGGCACCCCAGTTAAAGAAAGCGGCGATAGCGGCGCGCGAGACGTTGATAGCCCTGGCGGCGGAGCAATGGCAAGTCGAGCCAACGGCAGTGCGAATTGAGAATGCGCGCTTTCTCAACCACGACAGAAGTAAGTCGTTGACGTTCGCTGATGTGGCCAAGGGTAAGAAACTGGTGAAGACAATTCCCGCGGACGTCGTCCTGACTCCTGCCCAGCAATGGACCATCGAAGGAACAGCAGTACCGAAGGTTGATGGCCGCGATTTTGTTACCGGCCAGCATCAGTACACCTTCGACATCAAGCGCGAGGGCATGTTGTTTGGCAAGATCGTGAGGCCGGCAGGGTTTGGGGCCACGCTTGTTTCCGCTGACACGAAGGCAGCCGAGGCGATGGCTGGAGTCACGGTAGTTCGCGACGGCGACTTTATCGGACTGGCAGCGCCGGACCAATTAACTGCGAAAAAAGCCGTTGAGGCTATCGCGGTGCATTGGAAAGCGCCTGGCCAACCTGGGGAAGCGACTCTGTTTGATGATCTGAGAAAGACCGTGGCACAGGGCGGTCGTGGCGGTGGTGGACGCCCCGTTGGATCCATTGCTGATGGAATGGCTGCGGCTGATAAGAAATTGGAACAGACGTACACGGTCGCTTACATCGCTCACGCGCCACTTGAGCCGCGCGCCGCCGTCGCCGAGTGGAAGGGCGACACGCTGACAGTCTGGACTGGAACGCAGCGACCATTCGGGGTGCGTGATGAGTTGGCGGAAGCGTTACATATTCCGAACGAGAAAGTGCGGGTGATAGTGCCTGATACTGGTTCTGGTTACGGCGGCAAGCACACAGGCGAAACTGCGATTGAAGCGGCGCGCCTGGCAAAGGCTGCCAATAAGCCGGTGAAGTTGGTCTGGTCACGTGAAGAAGAATTTACCTGGGCCTACTTTCGCCCGGCAGGAGTGATTGACGTCAAGAGTGGCGTAAAGAACGACGGCACAATCACGGCCTGGGAGTTTCACAACTACAACTCGGGCGGCTCCGGGATCGATCTCAAGTACGACATCCCAAACAAGAACATTCAATTTCATTCCAGCCAGTCGCCTTTGCGCCAGGGTTCATATCGAGGTCTCGCCGCGACTGCCAATCACTTTGCCCGGGAAACGCACATTGATGAGCTGGCGGCGAGTGTGAACATCGATCCGCTAACTTTTCGCTTGCGCAATCTGAAGGACGAAAGAATGCGGGCTGTGTTGGAAGCGGCGACGAAGAAGTTTGGTTGGGATCCGAAGAAGTCCGGCGGCGAAGGTCGCGGAGTCGGTCTTTCCTGTGGTTTTGAAAAGGGCGGCTACGTGGCCACTTGCGCCGAGGTAGCAGTTGATAAAACTACCGGGAAAATCAGGATCGTGCGCGTTGTGGAATCGTTTGAATGTGGCGCAGTCGTGAATCCGCTGCATCTCGAGAATCAGATTGAAGGTGCGGTGGTGATGGCGATCGGTGGGGCAATGTTTGAGGCCATTCACTTCGACAACGGCAAAATCCTGAACGCACGCTTTTCACGTTATCGTGTGCCGCGGTTTAGTGACATGCCGGTGGTCGAAGTGGTGTTAGTTGATCGGAAGGACTTGCCTTCAGAAGGTGCGGGTGAAACTCCGATTGTCGGCCTGGCCCCCGCGGTGGGCAACGCGATCTTTGCGGCGACGGGGACACGATTGCGATCCTTGCCGTTGGTTCCCGAGGGAAGTCCGCTGCAGTTCAAAATTAAGAGCGGGGAGTGAACCTGGGAGCGCAGGCGCCTCGCCTGCATTTGATGGGAGCGCGGCGGCTCGCCTGCATTGCCCGCCGTATTGGAGTCTCCCCGAGTGCGGCACATCATGTAACTCTTGTAATCCTGTCCTTGGGAGAGAATTTGGAGCGCGATAGACTATGGTCATTGTCGCGTTGAAAAAAGCTTGACGGACGGTTCCGCGATTCAGTGGTTTTCCTTGTAAGCCTCATCTACCCGGGTTGCGCCGGAAACGATCTCACGACGCAACCCTTTGGGGTTGAAGAAAATCTCGCTGGATGCGATCCCAGGGTAGCTCCTTCGTCGCAACCATGGGGCTTTGAGACTCAACCGCTTCGCGGTACGCGCGGCTGACAGCAAACCAATATGAATAAAATTGAATTGTCCCTCGTGGTTCTCTTTGTGCTTTGTCTGTCGGTGATGGCGCAGTCGCCGTCACCTTCACCATCTCCGGCGGCGCCGCCGCCGGTGAGTGATATTTACCTGATGCCACTGCAAACAAAAGGTGGCGAGCTGAAACTGGGTCAGCCCAACAAGATTACTGACTGGAATGGCTACAACAATCAACCCTTCTTTCTCCCTGACAACAGGAGTCTCTTCTACACCTCGATCAGGGAAGACAAGCAGGCGGATATCTTTCGTTACGATGTGACAAGGCAAGTCAACGAGCGTCTGACTTTTGACCCCGAGAGCGAGTTCTCACCAACGCTGACTCCTGATGGCAAGTTCTTTTCGGTAATTCGCGTGGAAGCAGATAACACGCAACGCTTGTGGAAGTTTCCGCTGGATAAGGTAGCGCCGGTGTTGGTGCTGAAGGACATCAAGCCTGTTGGTTACCAATGCTGGATCGATCAAAACACAGTCGCGTTGTTTATCCTGGGCCAACCAAATACTCTGCAGATCGTTGACGTGAATACCGGTAGGGCAGAGGTGGTGGCCCAGAACATCGGTCGCACGCTGCGACTGATTCCCAAACAGGACAAGCTGAGTTTTGTGCACAAGGTCTCTGCCCAGGAGTGGGTCATCAAGGCAGTTGATCTAAAGACTCGTCAGATCAGCACGGTGATTAAGACGCTCCCAGGCAGCGAGGATTATGCGTGGACCCCGAGTGGAATCTTGTTGGCTACCAGGGAAGCAAAAATCTACAAGTGGGATCCGCAGAAAGATTCCGATTGGGTGCAAGTTGCGGATTTGTCGGGCGCGGGCTTGAAGACACTCACCCGACTGGCAGTCAGCCCCAAGAGTGATTGGCTGGCGGTAGTTGGTGCTAAGTGAGTACCGGGCACGAATCCCACCAACGGCAGTTGGTGGATGGTTCAAGTCCTTTCTACCAAAACCGGCGTCAACAAAGCAGCAAGAATCCCACCAACGGGAGTTGGTGGATAGTTCACGTCCGACCTACCAGCAATGTCCTTTGACGGGTTCCTTTATGGGCTGGACATGAAGGGACCACTAACTGCCGTTAGTGGGATTCGATCTAGGGTTGGGCAATGAAAAAGTAGGTCGGACGTGAACTGACCACTAACTGCCGTTAGTGGGATTGGCCCTCAATCAACTTGCGAAAAGCTGCGCGCAGAATACTCGTCACGCTGCCCACTTCCACCGCGTAGCGGCGAAAATCAAAAGTGGTGACCGGCGCCAGTCCCAACGCTGCGGAAGTCAGAAATATCTCATCCGCATCAGTCAAGTCCGTAATTTCATACACCCCTTCAACCAGCGGAATAAAGTGCTTCGCCGCCAGTTCAATAATGCAGGCCCGCGTAATTCCCGACATTGCCCCGGTACTCAACGTGGGCGTGTGGACTGTGCCGTTCTTCACCCAAAACAGATTGGCCTTCGCAGCTGAGGCAATTTCACCACGCTCATTGAGCATCAAAGCCTCATCAAAGTCGCGACTGCAAGCTTCTTCCCAGGCGAGGCGATGGTCCAAATAGTTAAGAGTCTTGATGCCACTCAATGGTGAGACAGTGTTGAGTCGATACGGTGACACAGCCAGAGACAGTCCATGAGGGGAAACCTGTTGCGGGTCACCGGTCATGATCAGGACATCGGTTTTGCGCGTGCCTGGTACTTTGGCTTTCCACACCTCGGGACCACTGCGCGCGAGTAAGATCACCCGGCCGCGACCAGTGGTTACCCGGTTCACCGCGATCAGTTTCTGGAGCGCCTCGCCGACATTCTTTTCCGTGAGCCCGGTGAGATCGATGGTTAGCCTGGCGGCGTGGGCGGAGAGACGTTCCCAGTGCCTGGACCAGAGAAAAGGCTTTTCTTTATGGACGGCAACCGTGGTGAAGACGCCGCGACCGTAAAGCATCGCCGACGAGACTGGTGCGACGCGCGCTTTCGTCGCTTCGACCATCGTCCTGTTGAGGTAGATGACAGGATGCACGGGCGTGTCAACGAACTGTCTGTGGCTTTTGGCCTTTGATCTTCGGCCTTAGTAGTTGAATACCTTGCCCGGGTAGCAAACTATTCCATGCCGGCGACCATGGCCTCGGCTTGGAGTTTTCGGGAGAGAGCGCTACGCCAATTCGCTTCCAAATCAGATACGGCAGCTCTTACCGCCTCTTTGCCGTTAGTTTTGATCTGCAACTGTGTTCCGCCCACTTGCCCGATTATCTTGAATGGAGCCCCCGTGCGCGCGGCAATCTTCTCGATTTCGGACTGCGAAGACTGAGCAAAACTCAGAATTATGCGCGAGGGTGATTCGCTAAATAGGATACTGGTAGGTGATAAAGATCCTGAAAGATCCACGTCGGCGCCAATTGCTTCGCGTCCGAGCGAGGAAAAGCACGACTCAGCCAAGGTCACGGCCAGACCGCCATCGGAACAATCATGCGCCGAATGGAGCAAACCCATCTCTGCTGCCTCCAGGCAAGCTCGCTGTACCGCGAGTTCTTGTTCCAGGTTCAGTTCCGGGACTACGCCACTGTTGACTATTTCCTCGGTCGTAGTTCCGCCTACAGTGACCGCGTACTCGCTCATCGCGAGATCGTCGTTGGTAGTGCCCAGTAACGCGATCACGTCCCCTTCCTGTTTGAAACCGGGTTGGACCACTCGTTTTGCATCTTCGACCAGTCCTACCATGCCAATCACTGGAGTCGGCAAAATGCCTCGGCCTTCGGTTTCGTTGTAGAACGAGACATTGCCCGACACCACTGGCGTCTCAAATACTCTGCAAGCCTCGGCCATGCCATCCACCACTTCCGAGAATGACCACATCACTTCTGGCCGTTCCGGCGAGGCGAAGTTCAGACAGTTGGTGATGGCTATTGGACGGGCGCCCACGCAAACAACGTTGCGCGCGGCTTCAGCAACAATCAGTTTGGCTCCAGCTCGTGGATTGGCGGCGCAGAAACGGCCGTTGCCATCAAGCGTCATGGCCAGGGCGCGCCGGGTTTCCTTGAGACGGACCACCGCGGCGTCAGCACCCGGCAGGATCGCGGTGTTTGTGCGCACCATGTGATCGTACTGGCGATAGACCCAATGTTTGGACGCGATGTTGCCGGAAGAGAGCAGTTGGACCAGGGCGGCATTGTGATCCTGAGCTTCGTGCTTTGTGTTTTGTGCTTGGCTGGCTGCCCGGGCAGGAGCCGTCATTGGTCGATCGTACTTGGGGGCTTCGTCAGTTAACGCTTCCACCGGGATATCGGCGACCATCACTCCATTGTGCAGCACCTGCATGCGCCCGGTGTCCCGCACGCGACCAATCACTACGGCGTCCAGGTCCCACTTGCGAAAGATATCTACCACTTCTCGCTCGCGCCCCGAGTGAGCCACGATCAACATGCGCTCCTGCGATTCAGAGAGCAACATCTCGTAGGCAGTCATGTTTTGCTCTCGTTGTGGCACCAAAGAAAGATCCAGCTCGATGCCGGTGCCAGCGCGGGCTGCCATTTCACACGACGAAGACGTGAGGCCGGCGGCGCCCATGTCCTGGATGCCCGCCACTGCGCCACTACGCATCGCTTCCAGACAGGCCTCAAGCAACAGTTTTTCCAGGAAGGGATCGCCGACCTGAACCGTTGGACGTTTCTCCAGCGCTTCTTCATCAAACTCAGCGGAAGCCATGGTCGCGCCATGGATTCCGTCACGGCCGGTCTTGGCGCCCACGTAGAGAACAGGGTTGCCGATGCCGGTAGCCTTGCCAAAGAAGATTTGATCGTGACGAACGAGTCCCAGCGCAAACGCGTTCACGAGTGGGTTGAGCGCGTAAGCATCATCAAACGCCACTTCGCCACCAACCGTGGCCACTCCGAAAGCATTGCCGTAGTGCGCGATGCCGGCAACGACTCCCGCCAGTAGCGAGCGATTGCGGCGTCCGTGCTGTGGATGGTCCAGTGAACCGAAGCGCAGGCTGTTCATCGAAGCAACCGGTCGCGCCCCCATGGTGAAGATGTCGCGCAAAATACCGCCGACACCAGTGGCAGCGCCTTGAAACGGTTCGATGAACGAGGGGTGATTGTGCGATTCGATCTTGAACGCGGCGCACCAGCCGTCACCCAGGTCGACCACGCCGGCATTCTCGCCGGGCGGAACGATGACTCGTTCACCGGTGGTTGGTAAACGTTTCAGGTGTACCCGCGACGACTTATAAGAACAGTGTTCGGACCACATCACCGAGAAGATACCAAGTTCATCGAAACTCGGTTCGCGGCCCAAAAGCTCTTTTATTCGTTGGAATTCTTGCTGAGTGAGGTTGTGTGTGGCGACTACTTCCGGAGTGATCATTTCCATCCAAGAATGGCCCGAGCAGCTCAGAAACGTGCTGTAGCTTCCGCCGATCGTATTGTACTGCGGCCTACTGTTTACTGTTGACTAGTTTTTCAATTGCCGAACGTAGCTCTGCCGGATCTACGCGGCCAAAATGTTTGAAAGCAACTTCGCCCTTTGTGTCGTAGAGAATGGTCGCGGGCAGATCTCCTTGCCACTTCGGATCTACCGCCGTGATCGCTGGCTCCGGATCCGGGACATTCAGCAGGTACGCGGGCATGGTGGCCTTCATCTCCTGCAGAAACTTGGGCACCTCAGTCTTGATGTCTTTAAAGTCGTCGAGCGAAACGGTGACAAAATTCAAACCGAGGGACCGATACTGAGCGTCGATCTTTACCAGATCAGGAAATTCATCACGGCAGGGATCACACCAGGTGGCCCAAAAGTTTACCAGCAAAGGATGGGTCGATTCGCGTTTCAGGAGGGCCTTTAACGCGTCAGTATCAAGCTCGGAGACGACTGGCAGGGAAGCAGTCGTTGCCGCTGCGGTGGCAGCCGGCTTCGCGACGCGGGCGCCGGGTTTTTGCGCCGGCGCCGCGCTAATCAGAAGCAGAATGCTCAAACAGAGCGGGACGAATGTTCGTGATAGTCGCAACACTTAGGAACGTTTGATCGAGCAACCGAAAGCGGTGGCGGTGGTCTTCTCTACCGGCTTGCCAGCCAGGGTGGCATCCAACGCATCTCGCAGTTCGCTGGAATTGACGCCCGACTCTTCTTTGCTGTTGTCGATGCGCCCGTGATAGAGGAGCTTGTTGTTCGCATCGAGGAAATAAGCTTCCGGCGTTTTGCTCGCGCCGAGCCTGTCGGCAATCTTGTTACCGGCATCTTTCAGGATAGTGAACGTCAGATGTTTTTCCGCCGCATGGTTCTTAACGGCAGCGGCATCCTCGGTGTTATTGGAGTTGATGCCGACTACGTTAATGCCCTTGGCCCTGTATTCCATGGCCAGCTTTTCCATGCGTTCGTTGTAAGCGTTCGAGACGGGACATTGGACCGCGATAAAGATCAACACAGTACCGTTTTTGCCCTTCAGCGACTTCAACGTGTGGTCCTGCCCGCTTACGTCGGGGAGAGTGAAGTCGTCAATGGTCGCTCCAATTGCCGGTGGCGCTGGGACTTCGCTGTCCAGCATTCGGCCACTGCCCGCCATCACCGCTGCAGTAATTACAAATAGGGCGGCCAACAAGATTGAGACACTCCGCTTCGTCATATCCGATCTCTCCTTTCAGTTAAGTAACAGGTGGAAATCGAAGATTATCAGCCTAAGACGCGAGGTGGCAAGTGAGGCGAGGGTTATCCACAGATTACGCAGATTACACAGAGAGCGAGCAAAACAGTTTAGTTGAGTTAGTTGGTTTCCCGTGGGACTTAGTTGAGTTAGCGGTTTCAGGCGGAGTTTAGTTCAAGTAGAGGCTGGCCCCGGGAGTTTACTGCCTCGCCGCTTGAGGAACTGGCAAGCCTCAAGAACGCTAAGGGCCACAAAAGATCGAAAACGGGGGCTGAACTTCTCTCCCAACTTCTGTGTAATCTGCGTAATCTGTGGATCACCTGCCGAAGCACTCAACCATTCGCTGGTAAATTTTGCGCGTGAGGCGAACGTCGTTGAGGTTGTATTCGCGAATTTCCCGGAGCTTGCCGGCCTGGTAAAGATCAAAGACCTTGCTACCTTCAACCTCGGCAGTCTTACTGGATTCAATTCCCAGGGTCCAGGCAAGGTCGTCCAGGCTGACGCGTCCACGCCTGTTGCCCAACCACCACTGATGCATGGTGTCGTAAACATGACGTACGTTCAGTGCGCCGTAGTTAACAAACGGTTGGGCGGGAATGCGATGGACCAGGCAACGCTGAAAAATATAGGGCAGGTCGAAACTGATGAGGTTGTGACCTACTATTTCGTCCGCCTCCACGTCAAAGTCTTTCATGAAGGCAAGAAAATCGAGCAGGAGTCCTTTTTCATCCTGCTCGTTACCCTCTTCATCGATACCAAACACGCATTCAACCGGTCGCTCTTCAAGTTCGGCGGTATCAAACCCGGGAATTCCTGCCACCAGGACCGCGATCGATAGCACGCGTCCGGAAGTCGCACTCAGCGAGCCTAGTTGATAACAACGCTCCTCTTCGGCGGC
>DATFRK010000105.1:0-4288 GCA_035263325.1 Pyrinomonadaceae bacterium
TTTGCTTACTCCCGGCGCGTTCGCATCGCACTGGAATGATTCCGAATCGGCAACGGCGCTCGCAGACAGCTTCGAGGACGTATACCGCAGAACGGGGCACTTCAAACGGGTCACCCATTTAGCAGGTCACTCATTAGGCAACTTCTTGATTTAACAATATAAGGTAGCATAAAAAGCATTGTTTAAGCGCTCAGAGCCCGCTTTTTGGGGCCGAAAAGTGACTTCTAAGGAGACGCGGGGTGCCTAGCGGCGACTCCTGGTTGCGTTCAAACTGTTCAAGCAGTTCTCTCCGTTCAAATCAGAAAGCAACTTTGCACAGGTTATTTTTCTGAACGAGGACATTGGATGGATAATTTCGCCACCGACTTGTAAAAGCTCAGCAAGGCTTTAGGTTGCATTGGCTGCTTTAGCGGCCGCTTCGTATTCCGGGGATCCCTTGGCCGGAATGGTCCAGAAATAGATGGTGCTCCCGCCTGCTTTCAGCGTCTGCTGTGGTTTCCAACTACCCATATCGAAAGCATGAGAGACGATCCGGGTTCCCGGCTTCAGATCATTCAACAATTTCGGCAGCAACTTGAGATTGAGGCTCGGCAGCAGGTAAAGCGTTATCACCGTTGCGTCGCTGATATTCGCCTCAAACAAATCTTCATTTAGGAAACGCACGCGGTCGCCGACGCCGGCGGCCTTGAGGTTCGCCTCCGCTTCTTTTATGCGCTCGGGATTGATGTCGATGCCAACAGCGCGCGCGGCGTTGTACTTCTGCACCGCCATGATGGGGATGCGGCCGTCACCCGATCCGAGGTCATACACTACGTCGTTCTTGCCCACCTTGGCGACTTTAAGCATGGCGTCGACCGCCTCGTAAGGTGTCGGGACGAAGACGACATCGGGTGAGCGCACCTTGGTGGGTGGCTGTTCCTGGGCTGTCGATTGCGCGTTTGCCCCGTAGGCAATGAAACAGAGCGAGAATATCAGTAGATAAAAGATGCGTTTAATTTTCACCGATCTGCTCCTGAATAAAATTTTACCGACGCCAAGCAGCGGCGGATATTCCGATTGATTCGAATATAGCCGGGACGCAGCGAAATTCAAACTTCAATGAAGAAGGCAGTGGGCATATGCCTGACGGCCGTTCAAAAGTTCAAAGGTTAAAAGTTCAATGGAACACGGCAACGGTCACGGGAGGAGGCAATAGGAGGCGAGAGGCATGTGCGGCCAATCTTCGTGGAAGAATCGGATGAAATCGTGGTTGTTACAGTTTACACTTATGACTCGTGAGGGAAAAACGCATGAAGATTACTTATGACCCGGAGGTAGACGCACCCAGCATCACGTTCCGCGATACAACCGTGACCATCAAGCATTTGGCAGAAGGAATCGCCGCGGATTATGACTCCGACGGGAGATTAGCAGGTCTAGAAATCCTGGACGCGATCAAGCGCTTCGGTGGCAAGGAGACGCCGCGTCAAGTCATCATCGAAGGCCTTGGTCCCGCCCAACATCGATAAGAGTTCTCTTCCTGCCGTTCTGGATTCCGTGCTACTTACACACGGGCTGGTGATTACGTCTTCAGACCGGGATCGGAACGCGAAACGACTCTATCGATGCGCTCAGCAGTTTTACCGCCCAAGAAGAGGTAAGAAGCCGAACCGAAACGTATTATGAAGATCTATGCATTTGATGTCGATGATACACTGGAAGTTTCCGGTGGCCCCATCAGTATTGTAAGTGTTGACAGCCTTAAACCCGAAGGACACATCGTTGGATTGAACGGTAACTGGGCCGTGGTAGTTCAATCGGTGCCGCTGTGGCACCGCATTTTCAGTTTCATTGGCCCCATGGAAATGACGAAGGACATTTTTCTAAACCAGTTAAAAACATATATCCCCGCCGACGAGTACATCATGGTCGGAAACATTAAAGGAGTAAGCGGCGGATCCGATGACCAGGGAGCGGCCAATCTGGCCGGGTGGCGGTTCATCAAAGAGAGCGACTTCGCGGCCGGGGTGCGTTAGGGAGGCCTGGCGGCGGTTCAAGGTTCAAAGTTCATCGAAGAAGGCAATAGGCACGAGGCAACAGGCAACAGTCGGACTCTCAACCATATATTTCAACCGTTCAATCGCCGCGCTCGCCTGACGGCTGTTCAAAGTTCAAGAGCCTGCCCTGAGTCTGTCGAAGGGTTCAATAGTTCAAGGGGACAAGCAACTACCCTAAACCCTGGGTCCGACCCAGCAAACTTCGCGCACGGCTACTGGCGCGCCCTGGCGTCCTTCACGATCTCTGCGAGGGCTTCATTGTAAAGACGCATCACCTCATTGACCATGGCGGTGACCTGTGCAACGTCGGGTTTGTCGGGCTTCAGCGCCTTTTCGATCTCGATCATGCCTTTCTCGATCGCTACATAGGAGTCGGCGTTGCGCGCCTTGATCAGGTCTTCGATGCTGTCCCAGTTGTCGTCGAAGGCCTGAAAGGACTTCCGCGCCTTGGCGAAGTTGCCAGCCTTTAAGGCGGGCGGTACTTCGCGCAGGTGTGCGCGCACGATGCGAAGCCGCGCAACATCGTCATACAACGAATTGAGCGGCGGCATCGGCGCGATCAGGGCGACGGCCTCGTCGAATTTAGCGAGCATCGCCTGGACTTCCGCGAGCAAGGTCGCGACGTTCGGATTGGGGGCATCCAGCGCCTTGGTGATGCGCGCCTGGAACTCGTGCTCCAGAGTTTGGTACATAGCCTTGCTGCGAACGTTGACATAGACTTCAATGCCGTTCCACGCGGAGTCGTAGGCATCGAAGGCAGCCCTGGCGCGTGCGACATCGCCCGCCTGCAAGGCGGCGATGGTATTGACCAGCGTCGGCCGGACGGCCTTGATGCTGGTGATCTCGAAGCGCTCACCTTGGGCGAACGCTTGAGTGGTGGTGCCGGCGAAGGCGAGCGCTGCGATAATAGCATAGCCAATTTGACAAACCTTTTGGATCATCTTGGTGCTCCTCCTGTGCAGAAGCCACGAAAATTGTTGTTCGAAACTTCGTTGCAAAGTGCTTTTAGCACTACTCTAGAATGCAAAACGTGTAAATGGGACAAGGCGTTGATTTAGATGTATAAGGGAATAATTTAAATTACCGGTGAAAGCGACTTGGTTATTCCGGGTTTCCTGCGAAGAAGTATTTACCACAGAGGCGACAGAGTTCACAGAGTTCGGAGAATTTTCTAGTCAAGAACTCTTTTACTTCGCGCGCTCCGCCGGTGCAATCTCCGAGTACTGCTTCACAGGAAAACTTGAAGAGCCAAATTTGAAGGAGATCAGTAGATGCGTATTGGCTTATTTGAGGGTCCAGGCGCCGGTCATGGTATCCGTCCAGGCGTGCTCACGGACCAGGGTATCGTCGATGTGTCAGCTGCCACCACCCATCTCGTGGCGCACTCCCCGCAGCATCTTATGGCACAGATCATCGATCATTTTGATGAGCTGCGGCCGGCATTCGAGCGGGTTGCTGACAGAGCAGCGCCGTTGCCACTGGACTTAGTCCGCCTGCGGCCACCGCTGCCGCGGCCTGGAAAATTTCTCAACTGCATCGCCAATTACTGGGAACACGCCCAGCGTGCGCCGCGCGCCCTGAACATGTTTCTAAAAAACTCCGATGCCGTGATTGGCGATGGCGACACCATCGTGCTGCCCGAGATCACCGAGGCGCCATTCTATGATGGTCCTGGCCCTTACGTTTTCCAGCATGAGGCGGAACTCGGGTTGGTGCTCAAGGGACCAGCGAAGAACGTCAAGGAGGCCGACTGGCGCCAGGCCGTGTTCGGCTGCACGGGTGTGATTGACGTTTCCGCCCGGGTGGAGGGGCGCTTCAGTTGGCGGCAGGGGAGTTGGATGGGCAAGAGTTTTGACACGTTCGGACCGATCGGGCCCTGCATCACGACGTTGGATGAGATTGGCGATCCCAACCAGTTACGCATTCGCTTCTACAACAACGGCGCGCTGTACCACGACTATGTCACAGACGACATGGAGCACAAGGTGCCGCAGCTCATCCAATTTGCCAGCACCATTATGACCCTGAATAGCGGCGATATCATCGCCTGTGGCACGAACCATGAGGGCTTGGGTCCTCTGCAGGACGGTGAAGTTGTGGAGCTGGAGGTGGAGAAAGTCGGCAGGATGCGACTCGCCGTCCGCGACCCACTACGGCGGCAGTGGGCCCGCAGCATTTACATGGGACCAAACGCCACCGCCCAGCATGTCGTTGCGCTCCGGCGCGAGGCGCAGGCGCGTGGTGAACCGGAG
>DATFRK010000106.1:0-18657 GCA_035263325.1 Pyrinomonadaceae bacterium
CGAGATCGCTTGTTGGGTTGCTTCGATGGCCCGGTTCTCACCCGTCGCCCGACCAGCGCCCATCAGAGCCATCCCCATGCCTTGCATGATCGACTTCACGTCCGCAAAGTCGAGATTGATCAACCCTGGCACCGTGATCAAGTCGCTGATGCCCTGCACTGCCTGGCGCAACACGTCGTCTGCCACGCGGAACGAATCGGATAGTGAAACTCCACGATCTACTGTGTGCAGCAAGCGCTCGTTCGGAATTGTGATGACTGTATCAACACACTCTCGCAACTCGCGCAAACCTTGATCGGCCTGCTGCATGCGACGACGACCTTCAAAATGAAACGGCTTAGTCACCACGGCCACGGTCAAGGCGTCGAGTTCCGTGGCCAGCGACGCGATGATTGGTGCGCCACCAGTGCCAGTACCGCCACCCATGCCAGTAGTGACAAAGACCATGTCAGCGCCTTCGAGCACTTCAATGATCTTGTCCGTATCTTCGAGCGCGGCTTCACGACCAACGCCAGGATCTGCTCCGGCACCAAGGCCTTTTGTCAGTCGACTCCCGAGTTGAATCTTGATCGGCGCGCGCGAACGCTTCAGCGCTTGCAGATCAGTGTTCGCCACCAGGAATTCAATTCCTTCAATCCCGGCTTCGATCATGCGATTGACAGCGTTGCCACCGCCACCGCCGATCCCAATTACCTTTATCCGCGCACCGGTGAGTGGCGGATCATCATCTATGAAAATATTAATGCCTGTGCCGGGTTGACGAGGGTCCGGTGTCATAGTTAGTTCCTCTCTTCCGAAGCGAGATGGCTTCCATGGTCTCTTTCGTCTATGTTGCGTAGCTTGCGCCATCAGCATCGATATCTTGCGGACAACATCTTGTGCAACCGGGGCGCAAGCATACAACAACTTGTCAAAAAATACTACCGAAACGATTTTTGAAGCGGGAGACAAAGTGCGTTAATTTCCCAGTAGATCCGCGTCTACTGACCCCTGTACGTATCTCGGCGGCTTGAGTGCGCTGGGCGAGTAACGCTAGCCCCGCCGCGGCGGTCCAGGCAGGACTCTGAATGTCTTCCACCAAACCACCAAAACGATCGCGTTCGGGGTAACCAATGCGTACGGGCGCGTCGAAGACTTGTTCCGCAATCTCCGCCATGCCATGCAACAACGCACCACCACCGGTTAAGACGATGCCACTGGAGAGTTGACGCTCCCAACCCGCGTCTTTGATCTCATCAGCGACGTGCATCAATACTTCTTCAGCGCGTGGCTGCAGAATGTCGCACAGGATCTGTCGTGACAGTTGGCGCGCCGGACGACCGCCCACTGAAGGCACGTCCACCAGTTCTCCTCGCTCCAGCTCACTCAACGAACCGCTACAAGCACAACCAACCGTGCGCTTGATCTTCTCCGCTTCGGGTATCGGGGTACGCAAACCGAAGGCGATGTCGTTGGTGAAATGCGATCCTCCCAACGGGAAAACTGCGGTATGTTGCACGGCTCCGCGCTGGTAGATGATCAACCCTGTCGTCTCCGCGCCGACGTCCACCAGCGCAGACCCAAACTCTTTGTCATCTTCAGTTAGCGACGCCTCCGCGGCCGCCAATTGCTCCAACACCATGTCCGCCACCACTAGTCCGGCGCGGTTTACCGCGTTGATTGCGTTCTGCCTGGCGGTCACCGGACTCGTGACGATATGCACCTTCACCGCCAGCCGCGCGCCAATCATTCCTACCGGATCGTTAATGCCGTCCTGGTCGTCGACGATGAACTCCTGGGGCAAGCGATCCACGATCTCTCGTCCGGCGGGAAGCTGGATCGCGCAGGCTGAATCAATCGCCCGGCGCACATCTTCCGTAACAATCTCCCGGTCGCGACCCGAAACAGCAACGATTGCCTGACCGTTGAAGCCCAGGATGTGTGAGCCAGCCAGGTTGATGGTTACTTCTTCGGCCTCGAGTCCACTCATACGCTCTGCTTCTTCTACCGCCCGCTTAATCGAATCCACCGCGGCATCAGGATTGACGATGACTCCTTTGCGTAAGCCGCGTGCTTCGGCTTCTCCAATGCCCACAACTTCGAGTAGTCCACTTTCACCCGGCTCACAGGCAATACACGTCACTCTGCTTGTCCCGATATCGAGACCGATTGTGTGTTGCGTGCGTTTAGCCATCTGGGGGAGACTCCTTCGCTGAACTCCTTAGGCTCGCTTTTGTTCCGGCTTCTTTGCCTGCGTGCGAGACCGCGTGTCTTTCGTATTCTTCTTCTTATCTTTATCGGCTGTCGGTTTTGGATCCTTGTTGCGTTCAATCGCCGGCGTTCCCTTGTCGACATCCTCCCTGCTGGTGACATCTCGACTTGGTTCGGATCCATCGTCAACGGTGTGCAGACCTGAGACTAACCCGACGATGACCCGCTTACCTTGATTCACATCCAAATAACTGATGTAAGGACCGCGCGGAGTTTGCCGCAAGCGATCGAGAGTGTTGAGCGCAGATTTGAGTTTGGCGGCCTGCTCCTGGGAGCCAAGACGCACCTCAATCTGGGAATCGTCTCCGGCAAGTTGGGCGCGCACGTCACGTAGGTCGAGTAGATTAACCTCGCTAACTCGTTCCGCTATTCCCTGCTGGTTCCACTCACGCTGTAATTCCAGAAATTTCTTTACCCGTTCCCGATTTTCGTCTCGCGCAGCCGTAGAATTTTCTTCATTCCAACCACGCAGAAAAAAACTCGGCATCGGATCCGTCGGGACCATCTCGTCCAGCGTCACTGCATCTTCGTCAGTCCAAACAAAGTGACCGGCTGCGGTGTGCACCACCGCACGCGGTTCACGCTCAGTGATCCGCACGCGCATCCCGTCCGGCAGCACCCGAGAAACTACGGCAGTTCTGACCCATGGGAGTCGTTCCAGGTGGGCACTAACCTCCTCGAGGTTGGCACGCCAGACGCCGGTCGCAGCCACGTCATGCCGCACAGTGTTTTGAATCAGCTCTACTGAAGCTCGCGTGGCGCCGCGCGTTTCAATGTTTCGAATCTGAAAGAAACTCGCAGAGGCCGCGGCCCGGTAACCAAGAAACACCAGCACAGCCACCACTATTGCGAGCACCAACTTCAACGCAATCGGAATGTAACCAACCAACTTACGCAGCCGAACGGCAAGCGGCACAGACGGTTCCCGTTCGCGACGCGCCGGCCGCTGTCCACTGCTGCTGCGACTTCGGCCACCCATACCACTTCTGTTGCCCACTTTTTGGCCCACTACGGATTCTCGCAAAGCTATTCCTCCTTCCCGCCTTGATCTGACGTCTGATCTTTGGCGGCTGGCTCACTGGCGCGCCACAACTCCACTTCGTATTCCAACTCGATGCCTTGCTCGCGCTTGACTCTCTCCCGGATCTCCTCGGCGAGAGCCAGAGCGTCCTCGGCACGCGCGTTCTCGCCTTCGGTGACGATGAAGTTTGCGTGGACCGGAGAGACAACTGCGCTTCCACGTCGCTGTCCCTTCATTCCCATCTCGTCGATCATCTTCCCGGTGCCAATCGTGCTTGCGGGCGGATTCTTGAAGAAGCAACCAGCCGAGCGAGCGCCATGTGGTTGAGTGGCGAGACGGCGACTTTTTGCGTCGTCCATGCGCGCCTTAATTGCGTCAGGCTCATCGGGCGTTAATCGCAACGTCGCGCCCAGTAACAACTCCCCGTCTTTGAAAGATGTGTGACGATAGTTCCACTCCACACTCTCACCGGGAATGGCCACTACCTGTCCTTCCCGCGCCACTCTGACAGTTGCAGTGACCGTGCCGATTTCATGACCGTATGCTCCGGCATTCATCCAAAGTGCTCCTCCAACTGTTCCGGGAATGCCGCCTAGACCTTCAATGCCTGACAAACCACGACGAGCAACGTCGATGCAAAGTCGCGGGAGTGAATAGCCCGCACTCACCGACACCAGTTCACCATCGATGACTACTTCACCTTTCATTTCACTCAAACTCAGCACCACGTAGTGATGATCGCTATCATCAGCCAGGACGTTGCTGCCGGAACCGAGTGGACGCCAACCGATGCCGGCTTGGTCCAGGGCGAAAACCACAGCTGCCGCCTGTGCTTCCGTTTGCGGCGAGATCACCCAGTCGATGCTGCCGCCCACGCGGAGACTTGTGAGTTCAGCAAAACGTTTCCCTCGTTCCGCCTGCACCCCGAGTCGACTCGCAATCTCCTCGATGGCTTGGTCGCGCTCAGCAATCTTGTTTACTTCTTCGGACATCACTACCTGGGACCTAAGACCTCCAAAACCTGTGCTTCTTATTCGCCTTCGTTTGCGACTCTTGTTGCAGCAAGCTCAACAACTGCTCGCTCACTCTGTTCACGGTACCGGCACCCAGCGTCAACACCAGGTCTCCGGCCTGAGCAAAATCGCGTAACACCGGAGCAGCGTTTTCCAGGGCACCGATGTAACTAACATCCTTGTGGCCAAAGCGTTTGATGGCTGCGGTCAGTGCTTCGGAGTCGACTCCTTCGATCGGATCTTCACTCGCCGGGTAAATATCAGTAATGAACAACACATCCGCATTGTTGAAAGAGCGCGCAAACTCCTGCATCAGATCGTGTGTTCTCGTGTAGCGGTGCGGTTGAAACAGAACCACGATTCGCCTGCCGCCGGAACCCAGTTTCGCGGCGGCAAGGGTGGCCCTGATTTCCGTCGGATGATGACCATAATCATCGACGATCAGAATGCCACCGATTTCACCCTTGGCTTGAAATCGCCTGCCCGCACCAGTGAAACCGTGCAGGCCCTCGACGATCTGCTCGAAGGTCACTTCCAATTCGAAACCAACTGCAATTGCGGCCAGGGCGTTATAGACATTGTGCATTCCGGGTACGCGCAACGTTAGATCACCCATCACTTCAACCCCACGCCAGACGCTAAACGTCGATCCGAAGCTGTCGTTGTAGCGAATGCCGTGCGCCGAGACATCTGCCTGGGCGCTCAGACCGTAAGTCAATCGACGCCGTTGCAGGTGGGGAATGATCGCCTGCACGTTGGGATCGTCAAGGCACAAGACCGACGAACCATAAAAAGGAACCTTGTTGACGAAACTCGCAAAGCAAGCGCGCACATCATCCATGTCGTGGTAGTAGTCCATGTGCTCGCGATCGATGTTTGTCACTACGGCAATCGTAGGGGTGAGCATCAAGAACGACCGATCGCTTTCGTCCGCTTCCACCACCATCAAGTCGCTTGTACCCAGGTGTGCGTTTGATCCATACGCGCCCACGACACCACCAACCACCATCGTCGGATCCAAACCAGCGTGACCAAGCACCGTCGCCACCATCGACGTCGTCGTGGTCTTGCCATGCGAGCCGGCGACAGCCACCGTGTGCGGCTTGAGACGCATCAGTTCGGCCAGCATTTCCGCGCGCGGGATCACCGGGATCGAGCGGCGATTTGCTTCTACGATTTCCGGGTTGTCGTCGCGCACAGCAGTGGACCGAACGACGACATGCGGTTGGCCAACGTTGTCAGCACTGTGACCTTCAGTGAATTCGACGCCCATTTGCTGGAGACGATCGGTGACCTGAGACCGCTTGACGTCAGATCCGGAGACCCGGAAGCCCAGATTGATGAGCACTTCAGCGATTCCGGACATGCCGATACCACCGATGCCGACAAAGTGGACGTGTTGAATGCGACGAAACATGAGCTGGTCAGTTGTTAGTTGTCAGTGGTCAGTTGTTTTGGGTCCATGTACTTTGTTCTTTGTGCTTGGTCCTTTGTTCTTTGCGACTACCTGCTCCTGCCTGCTGCCTCCTGCTTAGTGCCTTCTGCCTACTGCTTTCTGGCGTTCGCCAGTTGCTCGATCAAATCAACTGCCGCGGCAGCCGCGTCACCGTGGGCCAACTTCCGGCCAGCTTGTTCCATGGCGCTGACCTTTTCCGGTGCTTGCGCCAGCTCGCTGATCTCCTGGGCCAAACCTCGACCACTCAAGTTCTGCTGCAAGATCATTCGCGCTGCGCCACCTGCTTCCAGGGCCTCTGCGTTTTTCCTTTGGTGGTCGTCGGCTGCGAAAGGAAAGGGAATCATGATCGCTGCCTTCCCGGCGGCGATCAGTTCCGCGGTTGTGGTCGCCCCGGCGCGGCAAATCACCAGATCCGCGGCGGCAAAACTCAACATCATGTCGTCTATATACGCCCGGATCTCAGCGTTCGCTTCCCAACCAGCGGCGGCATAAGCGGCTTGCACTTGCTCGAAGTCGGCGACGCCAGTTTGATGCGTGACTCGCAACCTTTCGCGCAGCGGCGCCAGGTCGGACAACGCAGCCATCATTGCTTCGTTGATCGCATGCGCTCCCTGTGAGCCGCCAAAAACGAGCAGGGAAAACTTCGCCTCGCGTTGCTTGGCTGGTATTTCAAAGAACTCCCGTCGAACCGGATTTCCAGTGATCACTCCTTTGCCGCGAAAGTAAGGCAACGACTGGGTGAATGAAACTGCCGCCCGATCGACAAAGCGAGCCAGTTGCCGGTTGGTCCAACCCGGCAGGGCATTTGATTCCATCACCATCGTCGGTAGTCGCAGCAACGAAGCAGACATCACTACCGAACCGGAGACGTATCCTCCGGCGCCGATTACCACGTCGGGCCGGAACGAACGAATAACTTGCCAGGCTGACAAGAAGCTTTTCGGCAACACCACCAGTCCGCGCACCCTGGCGACCAAGCCAACGTTCTTCAATCCCGCACTGTCAATGAGCGATAGATCAAAACCTGCTTTCGGCACCAACCTCGTTTCCAACCCGCGGGCCGTACCCACGAAAAGAACTTTCGCGTTTGCGTCGCGGCGCGTAATTTCCTGCGCCACGGCAATCCCAGGATAAATGTGACCGCCAGTGCCACCGGCAGCAATCAGTACGCGCATCGTTACATTCCAAAGCGCGCAGAAGTCACTCTGCCAGCTGCAGCCACGGTCAACTTCTTTCGCTCCCTTTCTTTCCCCGGGACCGTGTCCTGGCGACTAACGTCCAATGAGCCGCTGCCGTACTGAGAGATGTTGAGCAAAATCCCAACCGCTGCCAGCGTTGGTACCAGGGACGAGCCACCGTAGGAGATAAACGGCAACGGTATTCCCTTCGTCGGCACCAGGGAGAGCACGACGCTGATGTTGAAGAGTGCCTGCGCAACGATGCTGGTCACGATGCCCAACGACAGCAACAGGCCAAATCGATCCGGAGCCAGTAGGGCAGTACGAACTCCGCGCCACATGAAAAGCGCGAAGACCAGTACCACCGCCAAAGCACCTACCAGTCCGAGCTCTTCGCTAATTACCGCAAAAATAAAATCTGAATGCGCGAAGGGAAGAAACAGCATCTTCTGTTTGCCCTGGGCGAAACCAAGCCCATTCGATCCTCCCGAGCCAACGGCAATGAGCGATTGCACCACTTGAAACCCGGCCCCCTGTTGATCGGCCCAGGGATTCAGAAAAGTCACCAAACGCTTGAGACGCCACGGCACAAAAATCAATAAGCCTGCCGCGACAATCAGAGCGGGGGCTGCGGCGAGTACCAGATGTTTCACTCGCGCCCCGGCCGCAAAAATCACGACCGTAAAGATCACAATTAGCATGAGCGCGGTGCCAAAATCGGGTTCGACTACCACCAGCGCCGCCAGCCAACCAGCGACAATGCCGCACGGTACGAAGGTGCGCCAAAAGTCACCTTCCTCACCCGCTCTTTTCTCCAGGAAGTACGCGAGAAAAATTGGCAGCGCCAGTTTTGAGAGCTCCGAAGGTTGGATCGAAAACCAGCGGAACTTCAACCAGCGATGTGCCCCATTGACACTGGCAAAGCCAAACACCGCAAAGAGGGTAATCGTGGAAACGATCAGCAAGCCGTAAACCACGCGCCGGCTTTTCAGTTGTTGGTAATTGAACTGCATTGCCAGCAACATCACCACGAAGCCGATCGCCACCCACGCGCCCTGTTTGATGACGTAATAAAACTGGCTGCCGTTCTCCTTTTGCGCGATCACCGCTGAGGCGCTGTAGACCATTACGACACCGAAGAGTGTCAACCCCGTCGTCGCTGCGAACAACCATTTATCTGGAGCCAGTTTGCGCGCCATTACTTCCCTTTTGAGATCTGAGATCTGAGATCTGAGATCTCGGCTTTGAACACTTTCCCGCGGTGCTCGAAACTCTCAAACATGTCGAAGCTCGCGCACGCCGGCGCCAGCAGTACGACGTCACCTTTCTGCGCCGCCTTAAACGATCGTGCTACTACATCCTTCATATCACTCGCCCGTTCAAGTGCGGCAAACTCTCCGAGTTCAGCAGCGATCGTTTCCGCATCCTCACCCACGAGGATCAACTGCCGCACTTTCTCTTTCACTAGAGAAACTAACGGCTCATAGGGAGCTTTCTTTCCCCGGCCACCAAGCACCAGGATCACCTTGCCCGGATCTTTGGCAAACGCCGCCAACGCCTTCAACGTTGCATCAACACTCGTCGCTTTCGAGTCGTTGTAAAACCTTACGCCTTGTATCTCCGCTACGAACTCCAGCCGGTGCTCAACCGGGTCAAACGCTTTCAGAGCCTCGCGCATGGCCGCGGCGCCGGCCCCGGCAGCGACGCCGGCAGCTAAGGCAGCAGCGGCGTTTTCCACGTTGTGCAACCCTTTCAATTTCATCTCACCAATCTGAAACAGCACCTGCTCGTGACCACCGTCCCGCAGCACCAACTCCTCACCACGCAGAAACACTCCCTGCTCGAGCTCTTGCTTGACGCTAAAACCCAGGACCTTCGCGCGCAGCCCGCTGGCCCATGAGGAGACCGTCGGATCATCAGCATTCAGCACCGCCACATCTGCCGCAGTCTGATTCATGAAGATCCTGTGCTTCGCAGCGGCGTAGTCAGTAAAACTCTCGTAGCGATCCATATGATTTGGAGTCACGTTAAGGACGACCGCGACATTCGGGTGAAAGTCTTTGATCGTCTCCAGCTGAAAACTGGACAGTTCAACGACGGTCCAACCATCGTCGCGAGAAGTCTCGACTAACGAAATCAGGGCCTTCCCGATGTTGCCACCTACCTGCACGGGAATATCCGCATAGCGCAACAACTCGCCTATAAGCGAAGTGGTCGTCGTCTTACCATTGCTGCCGGTGATGGCCACCACTCGTCCTTTCAAATAACGCGACGCGAGTTCAACTTCGCCTATTACTTCCGCCCCGGCTCGCTCGGCGTAACGAATGGGAATAATTGTTGCCGGCACCCCGGGACTGACAACCACCAGTTCAATTTGATCAAGCAGCCAACTCGGCGGCTCACCGGGCAACAACCCGATTCCCAAACTCTTCAACTCCAACGCTTCGGCCGACCATTTATCAAGCGGCTTCTGATCGTTGAGAGCCACTACCGCACCCTTGCTCGCCAGAAACCTTGCGGCCGCAATGCCACTCCGCGCCGCTCCGATTAGCAAAACTTTCTTACCCTGGACTTCCAATTACCCTCGACTCTCGCTAACGAAGTTTCAACGTCGACAAACTCAACAACGCAAACAGAATTGCGAGAATCAAGAAGCGAAAGACAATTTTTGGCTCCTTCCAATCCTGCATTTCAAAGTGGTGATGCAACGGCGTCATCTTAAAAAGGCGGCGGCCGGTACCGGTGGTCCGCCTGGTCATCTTGAAGACGCCCACTTGCAACATCACTGACATGGCCTCGATAACGAAGACCCCGCCGACCATCAACAGCATGAACTCCTGTTTCGTCAGTACCGCTACCGTTCCCATGGCCCCGCCGATCGCTAAACTACCCACATCACCCATGAA
The DNA here is from genome assembly GCA_035263325.1 of Pyrinomonadaceae bacterium. GTDB lineage: Bacteria > Acidobacteriota > Blastocatellia > Pyrinomonadales > Pyrinomonadaceae > PSRF01. The sequence goes on from DATFRK010000106.1 coordinate 9,825, forward strand.
CACTTGCGCGGGTGGTGCGTTGTACCAGAGAAAGCCCAGGCTCGCTCCGGCCATCGCGCCACAGAAAACGGTTAACTCGGCTGCTTCGGGCCGGTGAGTCAGCTCCAGGTAGGTGGCCCAACGCGCGTCGCTGCTGAGATAGGTGAACCCAGTCAGAGCAGTCATGGCGATGAAAGTAACGCTGATCGCCAACCCATCGAGGCCGTCAGTTAAGTTCACTGCGTTGGAAGATCCGAGTAAGACGATCACGACCAAGAAGAAATAGAGGTACGGTCCGATCCAGGTTCGCCCATATGGCTCGGCAGTGAACTTCAGAAAGGGGATGCTTACGTTCCAGGAATAGTGACTGCCCCAAAACTTCGTCAACAGGAAAAGGACGATCCAAACACCCAGGGCTACAAAGAACTGCGCCGCCAACTTTTGTCTTCCCGTCAGCCCCAAACTCCGTTGTTTGGCCATCTTGGAGTAGTCATCGATGAACCCGATCGCGCCAAACAGCAACGTCGCCAGCATCGCCGTCCAGGCGTAAACGCTGTTGAGTCGTCCCCAAAGGAATGTCGATATCACGACCGAGCCAACAATCAACACCCCGCCCATCGTCGGCGTACCGCGCTTCACCATGTGGGCCTGTGGCCCCTCTTCGCGAATCTGCTGGCCGACGTTCCACTGCCTGAGCGCCTCGATCAACTTCCCCCCAAAAAGCAACGAGATCATCAAGGCGGTGATCGACGCATAAGCAGTGCGAAAGGTGACGTATTGAAAAACGTTGAGGGCCTTTACGAGATACCAATCCTTGTCTTTGAAGTGATTGAACAGCAGCTCGTAAAAGATGTAATAGATCATGTGTGCATTTGACGATTGCCGCTTACAGCAACCGGGTCTCTACTCTTTCTTCAATTCGTAGCGTTGTCGCAAAGCGCTGACGACCTTATCTGTAGCGACGCCGCGTGAACCCTTGACCAAAATCAAATCTCCCGCTCTAACTTCTTCGCTGAGCGCGGCGGCGGCCTCAGCTGCCGAATTGAAGAATCTCGTAGCAGTGAGTCCTTCTTCCCTTGCTCCAGCGACGATCTCAGTAGCCAAACCTCGTACGCCCCAAAGTTCGTGGATTCCACTCCGGGCAATGTCGCGTCCGACTCCGCGATGCAGCTCCGACTCATCGGGGCCAAGTTCAAGCATTTCCCCGGCCACGACAAGCAAGCGCTTCCGATCCCTGCCACCTTCGGCCATCGTCCGCACCATGTTCATCAGCGATCGCGGATTCGAATTGTAAGAGTCGTCGATGACGGAGAAGCCGGCAGCAAACTCAAACACCTCACCGCGCATTTTCGGCGGAGTGGCGGTGCTCAATGCCGCGGCGATGTGATCAGGGGGCAGATCGAATGAACTACCCACTGCCGCCGCCGCCAGGGCGTTACTCAAATTGTGCCGGCCACTCATTGGCAAGGACGCCTCCGATTCACCCAGGGGAGTGCGGAGCAAGAAGGTGATCTTGCCCAACGATGCGGTACTGATCCTGGTAGCCATTACATCTGCGTCGGCCTCAATACCAAAAGTGAGGATTGGACCACTGTGCTTCTCGCGCATCTTCATGACCAACGGATCGTCGGCATTCAAGATGGCCGTACCTTGTGGCTTCAGGCCCTCGATCAGTTCTGCCTTTGCGGCCGCGATGTTCTCAATCGTGCCGAGGTATTCAAGGTGTACTGGCGCGACCATCAGCTCAACCCCAACATCGGGCGGTGTGATTTCACAGAGCCGCCGAATCTCATGCGTTGGGGATGACATGCCCATTTCCAACACCGCCAGGTCGTATTGATCCGGTGAACTGCCCTGGCTCACCATCCGCAGAACTGAGAGTGGCAGTCCCAAACCATTGTTGTAGTTGCGTTCGCTCTTCAGCACGCGGTAACCGGCACTCTTAAGTACGTGAGCAGTTAATTCCTTCGCGGTTGTCTTGCCGGCGCTTCCAGTTATGGCCACGACCGGACGGTTCCATGCTTCGTAGACGCGATGGGCCAGTTTCTGTAACGCTGCGATAGCATCGTCGACCAGCAGGAGTCGCTCCTTGAGCGCCTCCAAGTCCGTATCACCGGTAACCCGATCCTTGCGACCCACGGCCGCAATTGCGCCGCGCTTGAAAGCCTCCGCGATGAATTGGTGCCCGTCGGCAAACTCACCGTTAAAACCGGCGCGGACGTAATCCTTTTGCGAGAGCGCGAAGAAGAGTTCGCCCGCGCCAACTGAACGTGAGTCAATCGAATAGTCAGTAATCTGGTTGTCAAACACCTCGGCGCTCAAGCTCGTCGCATTGGCGCCCATCAAGTCCGCAGCTTCCCCAACCTTCACGTTAATAGAGCCTCTTCGTGGCCTTTTACTTGTTCCGAATCACGCCTCTCGACCGGGTCAAGCAGGCATTCGACCAGTCGCGACAGCGAGCCCTGACTCATCGAGACAGTGGCGAATATCTCAGCGTAGCTTTCTACACTGCGACTCGTCTTAATTGCCTCTTCACCGCTGGGAACATCTGTCGGGAGTTGATGTTGCGCCCGGAGGGTTGTTCGCTGAGTGCGTAGTCGTTTCCTGCATTCGGCGATTCCGTATCTTACGTCATTTTCGCCGGCTTCCTTACCCTGGTTCGGCTTGGGAGTCATTCGGGGTCGCTCCGTTCGTGTCAGTTGGATCTGCCAAAGTTCACGTAAACTAGTTGTCCTGATTCGACTTCGCTTCCTGGTGCAGGATTTTGCTTTAAGACTTTTCCTTCACCATGCGCCTCAACCTGTAGCCCCAACTGGGCACAGGTGCGAGCCACATCCCGCACACTCCGGCCACGCAAATCTGGCATAAGCATGGCGCGCGCGCTGGCCACTGCATAGACAACTTCTCCGTCTCGGCCACCGTTACTATCCACGGTGGGCAGTGTGGCCTGCCGCGCTTGTTCGCTCTGTCGCTGGTCGTCCTGGGCCTTGGCTGCTCTTTCCGGGTTCTCATTCAAGCTGGCAATCAACTGCGGCGCTGACTTGGTTTCAATGTCCGGTAGCACACCGAGTTCCGGCAGAATCTGTTCGGCGATCTCCCGAAACACCGGCGCAGCGACATCACCACCATGGTAAGCACCGGCGGGCTCATCCATTACGACAATCACCACCACTTGCGGATTGCTGACCGGCGCAAAGCCTACGAATGAACCAATGTATTTTGTCTTTGAGTAAGCGCGCGTCTTGGGATCGATTTTCTGAGCCGTCCCGGTTTTGCCCGCAGCCGAGTAGCCATCAAGTTGCGCCTTCTTGGCAGTGCCATTGAGCGTTACGCCTTCCAGCATGCCGCGCAAAGCAACGGCCGTTTCCTGGCTAACCACGCGATGCTGTTCAGGCTGAGGACGATAGACCACTGAACCCGACGCATCACGAACTTCTCGAATCAGATGTGGAGCAAGTCTGACGCCGTCATTCGCGAGCGCGCCGAAGGCAGCCGCCATTTGTACCGGGGTCACTCCGACTTCCTGGCCCATCGCAATCGAGCCGATCGACGAAGGTTGCCAGCGAGTAACGTTTCTGACGAGACCCGAGGTCTCACCAGGCAGCTCCACTCCAGTCTTGCTCCCGAAACCAAACCGAGTGATGAAGTCATACATCTTGTTATCGCCAACGCGCATACCAAGCTTGATCGCCGCCACGTTGCTCGATTTAGCCAGCGCTTCAGCAATTGTGAGCGTACCGAAGCGCTTGTGATCATGGACCACGCGTCCCGCAACTGTGATCGAACCCATCTGGCAATCGATTAGATCGTCCGGCTTGGCCAACTTGTTTTCGATCGCCGCGGAGAAAGCCACCACCTTGAAAGTTGAGCCAGGTTCGTAAATATTCTGCAGGGCCCAGTTGGACCTGGCCTGCGCCGGTGAGGCGCTCACGTTATTTGGATCAAAGGTAGGCGCATTTGCCAGCGCGAGGATTTCACCGTTGCGAGGATCCAAAACGATTACCGCACCCGACTTGGCATGGGAGCGTTCGACCGCCGCCTGCAGCGCTTGCTCGACGACGTACTGAACCGACTGGTCTATTGTCAGGACCACAGTCTGTCCGGCTTTAGAAGCAATCTCGAAGCTCTCGTACGGTTTGCCGTTGGCATCCTTCTCCAGAAACAGCCGCCCAGGCTCACCGCTGATTTTAGTGTTGTAGGCCTGCTCCAGACCGCCCAGGCCTTCGCCGTCCAGTCCGACAAAACCAAGTACGTGAGATGCCAGTGAGCCATTGGGGTAATAACGCTTCGGTTCTGAAAGCGCCTGTAGACCGGGCAGGTTCAACGCCAGGATCTGGTTGGCCTGATCTGAATCCAAGCGCCTCGCGATCCAAACGAAGCGGCGATGTTCGTCGCGCGCCTTTTGTAATTCGGAGACGAGATCCGGTTTCTTCAACCCCAGCGCTGTAGCCAGAGAGGCAGCGGTACATTCAAGCTCGGCGGCCTCTTTTAAAAGATCCGGATCGACGAATAGCGAAGTTGTCTGCACACTGCGGGCCAGCTGGCGGCCCTGCCGGTCCAGCAAATCACCTCGCTGTGGTGCAGTCTCGATGGCGTTCTGCTGTTGCTGGCGGGCTCGGTCGGCGAGACCATCATGTTGGGAGACCTGCAAGTAAACCAATCTGGCGGAAATTGCCAGCATCCAAAAGCCAATAAAAGCCGCGACCAATAGCGTGCGGCTTAATGAAACATCCGGTCTGGATTTTGATTGAGTAATCAGGCGTGAAAACATCATCTACCCGTCTCCCTTTCCTACTTAGAACGCGGTGAGGTCGCTGCCCGGTTCCGAAAACGCGAACGACCCTGCGACGGGATCGCTCACCGAGTTTTTGCTGTTGCGGCCTTCGCCTTGTCTTTTGGTTCGGTAACTTCAACCTCCTTTTTGACATCGAGACTGGTAATCTGGCCGGGAGTAGCAGGCTTCAGTCCGAGGTGCCGGGCGGCTGCTTCGAGTCGTACTGGATTGACGGCTTGCTCTTTTTCGAGCGCCAGTAGTTGTTGCTCTTCCACAAGCTTCTTGCGCTCGCTGCGCAGGCTTTCATTCTGATAGCCATACTGCACTGCTGCGAAATGTTGCTGAGCAGCAAAGACGAACCCACCGGCTAACACAAACCCGCTAAACATCAGAAGGCCCAGGCGCGACAGGGCATTGACATCGCGAGCGCGTCGAACCTTGGCGTTGCGTTGTTGTTCGGGAAATCTTTTCATATCTGCTCTCACCTTCTGGGCCTGACTCAAGCGCGCGAAAATCTCAGTGCGAAACGAGCTTCCTGGCAACCCGCAATTTGGCACTGCGGGACCGTGGGTTCTCCTCCACTTCGGTGGGTCCAGGCGTAACCGGACGTCGTGTCATTACTTCTACTTCCTTACGCGCTCCACAAGAACAAACTGGGACTCGTGGGGGACACTGGCAACTTCCGGATAGCCTTCGTAGTTCGCGCTTGATAATGCGATCTTCAAGCGAGTGAAAGCTGATCACTGCAAAGCGACCTTCAGGTTCTAAAAGATCAACAGAGCTTTCTACAAACTCGGCCAGGCCTTCCAGTTCATGATTGACGGCAATCCGCAAAGCCTGGAAAGTGCGAGTGGCCGGATGGATCTGCTGGTGTTTCCGGCCACCGGTACTGCGCTGAACAAGTTCAGCCAATTCGGTAGTTGTCTTGATTGGCTTGCCCTGTTCCCGATTTTCAACAATCCGCCGAGCGATCCGTCTCGAGTGTCGCTCCTCACCAAACTCAAAAATGATCCTGGCTATTTCCACTTCGGGGAGGATCTGCAGGAGATCTGCTACTGTCTCCCCCCGAGTCGGGTCCATTCGCATATCCAAAGGAGCGTCGAAACGGAAACTAAAACCTCGTTCAGGTGAATCAAACTGCAGAGACGAAACTCCCAGATCGGCGAGTATTCCACTCGGAGCACCTTCGCCGACTTCACGTATCACTTTTTTGATCTCGCGAAAGTTAGCCTGTACTGCGCGAAATCGTTTTGCGTAATGGGTTAGTCTTTGCCTCGCGTAATCGAGTGCGGCAGGATCGAGATCCAGTCCCAACACGCGAGTCTTGTCGGAAGATTTGAGAATTGCCTCGCTGTGTCCACCCAAGCCAACCGTGCAGTCTATAAAGAGACCCCCTCGCTCAGGAGCGAGGAACTTTATTGTCTCCTCAAGCAGCACGGGGCGATGGGGCGCGCCTATGCCCCCCAAAGGCGCAGCCATCACCACCGCCCCGTGATCTCGTTCAAAGATCTATCAATTAACAAGGAGCAATGAGCGTTGAGTGACTGGCGATAGAACTGCATCTCTCGAAAATCCTTCTGGCACTCATCAGCTCTGCTCTTTAGATCCCCAACCTTGCGATGGCGGCCTCGTCCTCTTCGGTGTAAGGATCCGCCAGCATCCGGGCTTTGAATTTGTCGAGCTCCCAAACTTCCAGGTAAGTCAAATAACCCATCACTGCGACATCACCGAGAACTTCGGCACTCTTGCGCAACAGTGGATGAATCAATAAGCGGCCTTGATTGTCGATCGTCGCCTGCTGGCCGTAGTAATTTGTCCTGTCAAGGAACTTGCGTCGCGCCGGATCCATGGAAGGCAGCAGGGAAAGTCGCTGCTCGATTGATTCCCATTCCGGCAGGGGATAAATGCGAACACAATCCCCGGTTAAGCTTGTGATATAAAACTCCTGCCCATGTTTCTCTTCCATCAGACGACGAAACGGCGTCGGCACCTTGAGGCGGCCCTTAACATCGATTCGCGCCGTGTAGTTTCCTCGCAGCATAGTCTGAACCTTGGCAAGAGTTTCGTGGGTGGCCTAAAGGAAAAGTAGTACTCATGATCGGTGTTTGCTACGAGGTTGGACCCACTTCCGACCACTTTTGACCACCCAAGGCCGGATACTACGCTGTGCCTTAGGACGTGTCAATAGTTAAGAGGTTATAAAATCGGCTGTTTTTGGCTTTCCGATAACCCGCCCGTAACTTCCTGTTCGCCTCTTGTCTGCCTCTCGCGGGCGGCAGTGAAGTGGCTCAATCCCCCAATGGTCAGACGTACCCCCTTGATGTATATTTGCGCGCCAAACCCAATGACACGAATAACTGGAATGGGTAGCACCTAAATGGAGACGATTGCCGGCGGTTACGGTGGACTCCTCCTTTTTGGATCACTCGCGGCCGCGGCCAACGTTGTGGGCGGTCTCGTCCTCGTCACTTCGGGTGCCCACCGGTTAGGGGAGCGCTTTCTTAAGTATCTAGTCGCGCTGGGTGCCGGATTCATGCTCGCCGCAATCTTCATCGAAATCGTTCCCGAGACGGTGAACCTTTGGATTGAATCCCATGGAGTCAGGGACGCAAAAGCGATCATCGGAGCGATGACTCTGTTGCTGGCGGGATACCTGTTGATTCAACTCGTTGAGCACACGATCGCGCCCCATTTCCACTTCGGCGAGGAAACTCATCCGGAGTCGTTCATGCGCCCTTCAGCCGCGTACACCGCCGTTGGCGGTCTATGGATTCACACTTTTTTTGACGGTGTTTCGATCGCTGCCGCCTTCCTGGTCAATTACCGGGTGGGCCTACTGGTCTTTATTGCCATTCTGCTCCATAAGATGCCTGAAGGTTTTACGGTTGCTTCAATCATGCTGGCGTCGGGCCGCTCGATAAGGACGGCGTTGGTGGCTACAGCGGCGATCGGTGCCGCTACACTGGCAGGAGTAATAGCCGTGGTCCTGCTCAACGCGCGCACGAGTATGGTGGTTGGTTATGCGCTTCCCTTCTCGGCCGGCGTAACCCTTTACGTTGCTGCCAGTGACCTCATCCCGGAGGTCAACCACAAAGAAGAAAGAAACCCTGTGGTCTCAATTGTCGTTTTTGTTGGTGTGGCTCTCTTCTATCTATTGCACATGATGATAGAAGGCTAACAGGATTTTTGGAATTGACGTTGACTCTTAAACAACACCGTTCGCACTTTTGCGGCAGCTTTGTTTTTCTCCTCCTGCTTTTTTCAGCGTTTTCGCTTTCCGCAACCAGCAGCTTCGCTCAAACGAAGTCGCCGGTTCCTCTTCCGGTTCCCTTCAACCCCATAGTCGACAACGCGAACGTCATTGACGCGCAGACGCGACAGCAGCTGGAATCGATCTATCTCACCCTGAAGAACAACGCGAATATTGAATACGCCGTGCTGACAGTCCCTACTACCGGCGACCTCGACATTTTTGACTATTCACTCGCCGTGGCCCGAGGTTGGGGGATTGGTTCGAAGGAAGGGGAGAAGAACGGCTTCCTGTTGGTGGTTGCGATTCAAGATCGCAAGTACTTCACGCAGGTCAGCGACCATTTGGAGGGTGACTTGCCAGATGGTCTAGTCGGCCAAATACAACGTGAGCGGCTCGTTCCGGCATTCAGGCAGGGCAACTACAGCAAGGGCATCTACGACACGATTCAGACTTACGTTGCCACTCTCGGGGCGAAGCGCGGTTTCAGTGTCGACGGCATAGATCAAAGATACGCTTACCAGGGTGACGCGGAAGAGCCGCAATCTGAACGACAGAACAACGGGCCAACTGTTGGCTCGTGTTGCGCTGCCCTCCTAATCATCTTTGTAATTATTTTGCTGTTGTCAGCCGCGCGGCGGCGCGGCGGCGGTGGCTGCTTGCAGGCTCTCTTTTGGGGCAGTCTGTTTAGCAACCTGGGTGGCGGTCGCGGTGGCGGCTGGGGCGGCTCCAGTGGCTGGGGTGGAGGTGGATTTGGTGGCGGAGGTTTTGGCGGCGGCGGTGGTGGTTTTGGTGGCGGCTTTGGTGGTGGCGGCAGTTTTGGCGGTGGC
>DATFRK010000107.1:0-8081 GCA_035263325.1 Pyrinomonadaceae bacterium
CTCGCTTCCCTCTGGCGCCATAACCAGACCTCAGGTTGGTCGGACGATTGTCATTCCGAGGGTCGAATTTCCCACCATCCCGGAGGTGAATGTATCGCTGCCGCAGGTGGTGATTCCCAGCATTCCGGAAGTGAATATCTCGATGCCGCGAGTGGTGATTCCTTCAGTTCCCTCGATCAATATTCAAATGCCTAACATCAAGGTGATGCCCAGGCCAAAAGTCGTCAAGACCGTGGCTCAACCCATATAGGTCAGAGTCCAAAGCATCTTTCAGGGGGCAGACCAGGCTGGACATTGCCGATTGCCGATTTTTGCTAGCGGATTGGTGGGGCCGAAGAGCTCAATCACCCAAGCGAATATCGAAATTTCGGCAATGTCTATGCTTTTCTGCCCCCGCTGACAGGGTCCCTGCCTAAGCTGACGCTTGCGCCAAATGACGAGGATGTGTGATGATCGGAAGTGATGATCTTACGTATATACAGCCCTGATCTTTTGAGGAGTGCATAAAGAGTGAAAGCGGAATTGCAGAAGTTAGTCGCTTTGCAGAATCTGGACACCAGCATACGAAAACTAGAAAGAGACCTAGAAGCCATCCCCGAGAGGCGCGCCGAGATCGAAAATGAGTTCGATCAGCGCGCCTTTGAAATTAGGGCCCTGGAAAATCGGCGCGACGAAGCAAAACTTAACCGGGCGCGGTTGGAAAATGACGTCGTCGAACAACGAGGTAGAGCAGAACGCGCGGAGCGAAATCTGATGTCGTCGAAGAAACAAGACGAATACACCGCGGCTATCCGCGAAGCCGACGCCGCGCGTAAGCAGATCTCCGCTTTGGAGACGCAAATTCTTGAGCTGATGGAGGGTCTCGAACAAGCGGAAGGGGCGTTGCGTGAGCGAGCAGAGGAAATAGCGAGCTTGAATTCTGATCGCGAGGCGCGTCTAAAAGCGTTTGATGAAGAAACCCGGGCGCAGTCGGCGCAGTTGGTCACAGCGCGGGCAGAACGCGACCAGCTGTTCAGCAATTTGCCTAAGGCGATGAGTGGGCTCTACGCTCGTATCAGCGCGCGCATTCGCGATGGCGTGGCGGTCGCTGAGGCTCGCAACGGTTCGTGTACAGCTTGCTTCATGGCCCTTAGACCACAGGTGATGGCGGAGGTACGACGTGGCGCAGAGGTCATAATTTGTGACAACTGTAGTCGTATTCTCTACTACGCGCAGGATCCGGCGAGCGCAAATTCAACGGCCGCAAGTTCCAAAGTTTTGACGACTTAGGGCTAAGTAAGGAATTGTACTTCGTGCTTAGTACTTCGTACTGTGCTTGGTACTTTGTACTTAGTACTTCGTGGACGAAGAAACAAAGTACAAAGAACGAAGTACGAAGTACAAAGCCCGACTGCCGCTTTACTGCCGGTGCCCGACGATATCAAATTCAAACCTGATCTTGTCCCTCACTGTCACCAGGCCATGAAAGGCTGACGTTGCCTTAACCTGGTAGTTACTCCGATCGATACTGAATTCTCCGACGGCCCGCAGATCGTTGCCGCTGAGCGTTACTTGAGCGGGGATCTCCTCCTCACGCGTGACGCCATGCAGGGTGAGGTTGCCTTTGATCTTCACGTCATAGCGTCCACCTCCCAGCGACTTGCCGGTTACGCTTGTGCTTTGAAAAGTGATCTCAGGATACTTGTCTGGCAGCAGCACGATTTCTTTCACTTCTTTGTTGATGATCTGTTTCTGTTGGTCTGTAAATACCGTCCCCGTTTCCTGGAGGGAAGCGGCTTTCACAACCAGGTGAAGAGACGCCGGTGTGATTGTCTCCGGTGTGATCTCAGCTTCACCGGAGAACTCCTTGGCCGCCAGATAGTGATCGTGACCCTTAAACCAAAATAGACCACCGGCAAAGGCGTGCGCGATGAATTTACCCTGTGAGGAGTCCAGTACATATCGCACCGGCTGTGGCCCAGTAGCCGTCGAAAATCCCGTGGAGACTAAAGCACAGAGCATCAATGCGAACGCGAGAACGTGCCCAAATTGTCGTAAAGGCATACAAAACCTCCCTGCTGCAAGTCTTAAGTCAGGGGCCAATCAATTTAGAGGGATGGGTAAAATGGACCCAAGTGGGGTGACAGGCACCATACGTTAAGCCAACTCTGTAACGGTTGAGTTGAAAAGTTATTTAGATAGTCTTACGACTAATCTGGTTGGCGGGCACAGTCGGTATACTGTTGATACATGGTTGCAAAACGCGAGGATAGACCAGAGCAGGGCCAGGTTAAGCGAACCCGACAGAAGTCTGGGACCTTAGTTACGGTGCCAGAATTTCTAGCCCTCAATCACCCGAAAGGCGATCTGGTTCTGCAGGTCGATCGCGAACGGGTTTCTTTAACCAGTCTTGATCGCATCTATTGGCCCGACGAAAAACTCACCAAGTTTGACCTGCTCTGTTTTTACCTGCGCATTGCCGATCGGCTGCTGCCGTTTCTTACGGAACGACCGGCGATTCTGCAACGATGGCCCAGGGGGATCAAAGCCCCGATGTTTTTTCAACAGGATCTGGAGAGTGCGCCGGAATTCATAAAGACAGCACGTTTGACCAACCAGGAGGGACGACAACTCGATTACGCGGTCTATTCGACAACCGCTTCACTGCTTCACTTTGTTAACCTGGGCTCGATCGAACAACATCCCTGGCATTCGACGACCAAGCATTTGAACAAGCCTGACTGGATTGCCATTGATCTCGATCCCAAAAGCGCGCCCTGGGAAAATGTGTTGCAGGTGGCGTTGGTAGTAAAAGAGGTGGCTGACGAAATTGGCTTGAAAGCGTTTCCGAAGACTTCTGGCTCGTCGGGAATTCATATCTATGTGCCACTGAAACCAACTAACGATTATGAGAAAGCAGCGGAGTTTGCCAGGCTTTTAGCGGCTGAGGTGGCGCAGCGGGCACGCAAGATCGCTACCATTGAGAGAACGATCTCCAAGCGTAAGAGGACCCAGGTTTACGTAGACTGGATGCAGAATGCACGAGGAAAAAGTTTAGCCGCTGTCTTTACTGCGCGTGCTAAGCCAGGGGCCACGGTCTCGATGCCGCTGACGTGGAAGCAGATTGAAAAGGGCGTAAAGATCTCAGATTTCACGATCAGCAACGTACCGGGTTTGTTAGGCAAGAAGGCAGATCCCTGGTCCAACTTTTTTGCAGAGCGGCAGTCGCTCAAACTGGGCTAATTGTGGTCTGGAAAGAATAGGACCTATTCGACCAATATGACCTATTAAAAGCTGTTCACCTTGACCTTTCCGCACCCACCTGTTTATTCTGTGACTGAGGCAAGAGTCAGATGCACCAGAGCCTTTATCGCTATTATTACTATTACGGTCCGCTCTCCACTTGGAGGGACGGTCGGGCGATGGGCTGTTTGAGGGCGCTGAACTAAGCTACTTAAACAAGTTTCAGAAACCGGCCACCGGTCCTTCCAGGGAGGAAGGATCGGTGGCCGGTTTCTTTTTGCGTAATAAATCGAAACGAGGCTTTGAAACCATGACACCTACAGACACCAAACCACTTTTGCTTGACCACGTTGACCAGCGCCAGGTGACTACAGAACTGGATGCCGAGATGGCTGACCGCAACTCGCTCGTAAAGCTCGATCCCGATCATCCGGGGTTCAGAGATGCGGAATATCGCGCTCGGCGTAACGAAATCGCGCGCATCGCGATGAGTTACCAACCAGGCTCGGACATCCCTTTCGCTCCCTACACCACTGAGGAACACGGAGTGTGGCGCACGATTTGGGAAGCGCTGCGTCCCGCTCATCAAACGCATGCTTGTGCTGAGTATCTCGACTGTTTGGACCGGCTGGCCTTTGCGACAGATCGAATCCCGCAATTGAGCGAGGTGAGCCGCAAGGTGGAAGCGATTAGTGGCTTTCGCCTGGAACCGGTGGCTGGACTGGTGGAGCCGCGGGTGTTCCTGGAGTCACTGGCAAACGGGGTATTCCTCTGTACTCAGTACATTCGTCATCACTCGACCCCACTCTATACCCCCGAGCCTGACGTGGCCCATGAAATCATTGGTCACGCGGTAACGTTGGCCAGTACACGGTTCGCCGAACTGAACCGCCTATTTGGTGAAGCCGTCAGACGTACCCGCTCAACTGAAGAACTCGAACGCTTAGCCCGAGTCTACTGGTTCACGATTGAATTTGGTGTCCTGCGCGAGGGTGGTGCCGTCAAGGCTTATGGCACTGGTTTGTTGTCGTCGGCAGGCGAGTTGGAAGAAATGCACCAAGCGACGCTGCGGCCACTCGATCTCGAAGCCGCTTCAGTGCTCGACTATGACCCGACACACTACCAGGCGGTCCTGTTCTGTGCGGAGTCATTCGAAGAAATGTATTCCCGGTTACGAAAGTTCATCCGGCAGTGATAAACCTCCTCCTTCGGATTATGAAACCCAATCTTTGAGCTTTCGGATGCTCTTGTGGTTTTTGGATCACAGGCTCGTTTCACCACAACCGGAATGCGCCTTTTTGTTGGAAATTTCTTTCCGGTTCAGCTCTTGGGTGCGGCATTCTTGTTGCTACAACTGAAGTTACACTCCCCCATCCACAAAGACCAATTTCGGCGATTGCCTGAAGGCAAGCAGTGAGAAGTAGGTGCTTCCTCAAATTATTGGACGGCCTGGACGTCAACGATCGTTTCAGGTCAAGAGCCAAAGTTTGTTCGGGCGTCGACGATGCTAGGAGGTTATTCATGCATAGCAAAAAGATCGGACTCTTCCCGCCGTTGCTCGCGATAGCGGTTGGTCTATTTGTCAGCTTTGCGGCATTGGGCCAGTCAACGGCCATTCTTCAGGGATCAGTGACGGATTCAAAAGGGGCAGTAGTTCCTAACGCGACGATTACGGTGCGCAATAAAGCCACTTCATTCGAACGCACTACCCAAACTGATGAGCAGGGCAACTATCAGGTAGCCGCTCTACCGGTGGGCAACTACAGTGTTGAGGTAAAAGGCCAGGGCTTCAAAACCCAGGTGGCGGATCAAGTGACCATCGAAGTAGCGCGCACCGTGGTGCAGAATTTTCAACTCGACGTCGGGGCCATCTCGGAACAGGTCCTGGTGTCTTCGGATGTGCCCGTGATCGAAAGTGCCACTACTTCAGTGGGCACAGTCATCAATCAACGGACAGTGCAGGAGATACCACTCAACGGGAGACACTTCGTGGATCTCGGGCTGTTGATTCCCGGCTCCGTGACACCGCCGCAGAACGGGTTTTTGACGGCGCCACTGCGCGGCCAGGGCTCATTTGGACTCAACACGGCCGGCGCTCGTGAAGATACGACGAACTTCATGATAAACGGCGTAAACCTGAACGACATGGTGCAAAACCAGATCACTTTTCAACCTTCAATAAATACGGTTCAGGAATTTAAGCTCGACAACTCTACTTTCAGCGCTGAATACGGCCGCAACTCGGGCGCGATCGCCAATATTGCCACGCGATCCGGTACCAACGAGTATCACGGCGAATTGTTCGAGTTTCTACGGAATGATGCACTGGACGCTCGTAATTTCTTTGAACGCACCTCGAAACCGGCCCCCTTCAAGCGAAATCAGTTTGGCTTCAACTTCGGTGGACCATTGAATCTCCCGCATTTCGGCGAGGGCGGACCCGTTTTTGCCTATAAAGGCAAGAACCGAACCTTCTTCTTCTTTAGTTATGAAGGTTTACGGCAGCGTCAAGGACTGACGATTTCCGGCGTTACAGTGCCCACAGACGCACAGCGGTTAACGGTGACTGATCCGGTGATCCTTAAGCTCTTGCCCTTGATCCCAAGAGCGAATGTCGGCACTTCCGGGTTCAGTGGTTCCGCAACTGCTCCAGTGAATATCGATCAGTACACCGCTGACGTCAGTCATAACATCGGCAACAACGATCGTTTGCACGTCTATTACGCTTTTCAACGCGACCAACGTGGTGAGCCAACCCTGCAAGGGAATACCGTTCCCGGCTTTGGCGATACCCGAGCCTCTCATCGTCAGATTTTCACTTTGAACGAAACCAAGACTCTCAGTGCGGCCCTGGTTAACGAGGCTCGCTTTGGGTTCAATCGTATCCACATCACCTTCACTCCAAATGCGCTTCTCAATCCCCTGGATTTCGGTATTAAGAACGGCATTACCCAGCCGATTGGTATCTCGCAAATGACGGTCACGGGAGCGAACCTGAATTTCGGTGGACCGGCGGGCTTTCCCAACGGTCGCTCAGATACCACCTACGTGCTATCGGATACCCTGAACTACCTCCACGGCAACCACTCGCTGAAGTTTGGCGCGGAGTGGCGGCGCTTCCTCAATAACAATACGAACAAAGATACCGGCACCTTTGCCTTTGCCAACATGGCAGCATTTCTCAATGGTACGGCGAACACCTTCACCGCCACCCTGGGTGACGTGTCGTCGGCAATTTCTCAAGGGGCACTGGGATTTTTCGTGCAGGACAACTACAAACTGCGACCCAACCTTACTTTAGAGCTGGGTCTGCGCTATGACTGGTTGATGTCCCCAACTGAAAGATTCGATCGGTTTGTGACCTACATTCCTGGGCAGAATACGCTGGTCCAGGTTAACCACGGTATGGCACCCGTGTATCACACCAACCTGAACTGGCAGCCGCGCGTTGGGTTTGCCTGGGATCCGTTCAAGGATGGCAAGACCTCAGTGCGAGGCGCATATGCCATTCTGGCTGATCAACCAGTAACTAATCTGGTGATCCCCGCCAGTCAGAACCCACCATTCGCGACTACAGTTGCCTTGCCGCCCAATACCACCACGCAACTTTTTAATGCGACTGACCCCGGGCATGCCGCGCCAGGCTCTTCAGTGTCACCCAGTTCGGCTGATCCGGAGTTTGATAACGGATATATCCAGTCCTGGAACCTGAACGTGCAGCGAGAAATCTCCTCAAGCTTAGCGGTCACGGCTGGTTACTTTGGTTCCAAGGGCACGCATTTGCGAATCACCCGAAACTTGAACCAGACATTCTTGAACGCCGCCTTAACCGCGGTACGACCGTTCCCGACTGTATCGCCAAACAGTCCGATCGCTCCGAATGTGCCGCAGCAGAATATTACCTTCCGCGAGGGCACGAGCAATTCCAGCTACAACGCGCTCTGGGTTACCGCAACCAAGCGACTCTCGAAAGGTCTGCAATTCAACGCTTCGTATACCTTCTCGAAGTCGATAGACCTCAACTCGCAAAGCTCGCAAGGCGTAACCGTACAAGACAGTTTCAACTTACAAAATGACCGCGGACTCTCAGACTTCGACGCGCGCCACCGTTTCGTAGTTAGTGGTCTGTACGAATTGCCATTCCACGGAAATCAGTTCAAAGAAGGGTGGCAACTGTCGCTGATTACTCAGTCGCAAAGTGGCAATCCAGTCACGTTGTTGGCGGGGAATGTTGGGGCTATCGGTACGACAATCCCAGCAGCAAACGCCAATTCGCTGACCGGCCTGGCGACATTGCGACCCGACATTAGTGGCCCGGTTACCATTTCGCCGACAGCCGCGCCGGGAGTGATCGGCGTGCAGTGGTTCGCAAACTCGGTCTGTGATCCGCGTCCGGGTGGTTCCTGTCCGACCGGAGCAACCGCCATCCTACCGGTTGCTTTCATCAA
Organism: Pyrinomonadaceae bacterium; assembly: GCA_035263325.1. Taxonomy (GTDB): domain Bacteria; phylum Acidobacteriota; class Blastocatellia; order Pyrinomonadales; family Pyrinomonadaceae; genus PSRF01. Next base: position 7,671 of record DATFRK010000107.1, read on the forward strand.
CGGAAAAACCATCTATCACTTCGGCAGCATGGGCCGTAATGTGGTTATTGGCCCAAGCTTCAATAACAGTGATGTGTCGCTCATCAAGCGTACCAAGATCTCGGAGCGCCAGATGATTGAGTTTCGCTGGGAGATCTTCGACGTCTTCAATCATGCGAACTTTGGACAGCCAGGTCGCGTGGCGCAAGTGGGAAGCACGACCTTCGGCGTGATTAGCGGCACTCGTTTCGCAACGGGCGATTCAGGTTCGTCGCGACAAATGCAGTTTGCCCTGAAGTACAAGTTCTAAACGAGGGGGACACGCTGACGCAAACAAGAGAACGGCCGCTCACTAAAAATGAGCGGCCGTTCTAGTTTGGTCCTTGCTAGAGCCTAATCGCCTGCGTGCGCGGACTCACTCTTGGTATTAGT
>DATFRK010000108.1:0-5599 GCA_035263325.1 Pyrinomonadaceae bacterium
TCCGCAAACGCGCTCACGGCAACCGGAAGCTTGACGCCCCTCACATCGAAGAAACCGCCGCCAGGCGGAAGAGTATGGCGCGTGTCCCAGTAGAGACGAGCCGAGGAGATTGCAGTATTCGTCAACCAATAAAGCGTGATGTTGTCGAGAACGTCATCGCGGGTCAGCCCTTCAGGTTTGCCGTCGAAAACGCGAGCGATCATCTGGTAGCTGCGAATGTCGTGATCGAGTATCCAGGCCGCAAGGCCAACCGGAGAATCGACGATTCCGTACAACGTCTGCGGGCGGTTGTTCATCTCGAGAGCGTAACCCAGCCCGTTCTTATAGAAGTCGGCGAGTCCATCCCACGCGAACTTTTCGTCCGGCGAAAGGCCGTCAGGCGGCGGGCCGCCCATCGCAAGGGCCTTCGAAACATCGGGCGGAACAGTCGCCGCCATGTTGGTATGAATACCCAGCAACCCGGTCGGCTGCTGCAAAGCCATCACCTCCGAAACTGCATTGCCCCAATCACCACCTTGCGCCACGTACTTTGTGTAACCGAGGCGTTGCATGAGCGTCGCCCACGCCTTCGCAATGCTAACGGGATTCCATCCGGGCTTCGTCGGCTTGCCTGAGAACCCGTAGCCCGGCAGAGACGGAATCACGAGATGAAAGGCATCCGCTGCAGTCCCGCCATGAGCAGTCGGATTGGTCAGGGGCTCAATAATCTTCATCTGCTCGATGATTGAACCGGGCCAGCCATGCGTGACGATCATCGGCAGCGCATTTTCATGTTGAGAGCGCACGTGAATGAAGTGAATGTCGAGGCCGTCGATCTCAGTGATGAAGTGCGGCATCGCTTTCAGTTTCGCCTCGCCCTTGCGCCAGTTATAGTCCGTTCCCCAGTAGCGGGCAAGACTCTGAATCGTCGCGAGCTGCACGCCTTGCGATGCGTCGGCGACCTGCTCGCGTTCTGGCCACTTTGTCGCGTTGACACGCTGCCGCAGATCGGCAAGTTCGGCGTCGGAAAAATTGAATTGGAACGGACGAATGGCCGTTTTGTCTGTCTGCGGTTGAGTAGCGCTGGGTTGGATCATGAAGTCCTCTTTTTGGTCAGTTCGAGATTTTGATTTTGTGAATGCATCGGCAATGTTGCTCGGGGTTAACGCAACTGCCAGGCTGAAGATTGAACTCGCTTTGAGAAAGCGACGGCGCGAACTTTCAATTGGCTGTTTCAACGCAGCCGTGGTTTGTCTCGTCTTTGAATTATTGTTTTGGGGATTCATCGATTTCCTTTGACTGCTAATCTCAAGGTGTGTAACGGCTGAAGACGTAGTCACGAGCTTTGATAGCCTGGTGGCAGGGAAAGCAATTTTTCATCGCGGCTTCGTCAGTAGGTTTGCCGTCTTTATCAAATGAGGAGTACCCCCAGCCGCCGGTCGCGGCGTACTTTTTTGAATCCTTGACCATAAATTGCAGATAAGTATCGGTGGGTAAACCGGCGACGAAAGATTGCTCACGACCAAAAATCTTGTTGTTTTCCTCAGACGCGACGTGGCTCCAGGCTATTCGCCCTACGATTGCGCCCTCCGGAAACGGAAGCTTGCCTTCCCGATACGCTTTCACCGCTATGTCGTTTCCCAGAACGGCCCGAATATCGTTAAGGTCGCCTGCTTCGTGGGCCACAGATACTACCTTCCAGTCGCGATACCCGTCTGGAATTTTCTTTACGAAGATCGGAGCGGCCTCTTGAGCCGCGGCATGACGAGAAATGGTCGCCGTGAAGCCGGCAAGGCCCGCAAGAGTCATCACCATAACTAATAAGAAAGTGGTTCTTTTCATACTGGTTTCTCCTTCAAAGTATTCGGGAAACGAAGATTCTCGCGCACTCAACCGCTTCGTTTTGGCTGCTGGTCTGATTCACAATTGTTTGTCCGATTCACGATTGTTTGCGGGCGGAGTACATCACGAGGCGCGAGTGTGAGTCTATTAGACGAAGGTATCGATCCAAACCCTAATGTTCTAAGTAGCCCGATACTAAAGTCTAATGGACATTCAGCTGCTGAAAGGCTCATTCTGCGTACTACCTCAGGCCAGCTGAACAAACAGGTACTTTGAGAGGCATAATTGATGGTTGTACGGCCCCTAATATCAGTAGTTGATGACGACGAATCTGTGCGGGAGTCATTGCCTGATTTATTGCGGGAATTTGGTTTTGAGGCGCAGGTGTTTTCGTCCGCCGAAGAATTCCTGGCTTCTCAATCAGTTGCTGAGACGAACTGTCTGGTCCTCGATGTAGCCATGCCGGGTATGAGTGGACCCGAGTTGCAACGGGAGTTGAAGCTTCGCGAGCAATCGCTGCCGATCGTTTTCATCACGGCCCAGCGTGACGCGAATGTGCGACCGCGGTTGATCGCAGAGGGTGCCGTGGACTGTTTGTTTAAGCCTTTTGAGCCGACCGATCTTTTGCAAGCGCTTAATACCGCGCTTGGAGTGACGTGATTTTCGACATGCAGTAATGACGCTGGCAGCACCTAAGACCCAGAGCGAGCCGATCGTCTTTGTTGTAGACGACGATGTCTCAGTGCGGGAGTCGCTTGAACTGCTGATCAAATTCGCAGGCTGGCAACCGGAGATTTTCGCTTCTGCCGCGGATTTTCTGGCCCGCCCACGCACCACCACTCCCAGCTGCCTGGTGCTCGACGTTTCCCTGCCCGACCTCAGCGGCCTTGAACTGCAAAAGCTGATCGGATCAGACCGAACCGACATGCCGATCATCTTCATTACCGGGCACGGTGATGTTCCAATGACGGTCCAGGCTATGAAGGCGGGAGCGATCGAGTTCCTCACCAAGCCATTCGACGATGAGACGCTTTTAAGTGCGATCCGCCACGCGCTCGAGCGCAGTGCTGCGGTGTTGGAAGATCAAGTTGAAATGGCCGTGCTACGCGCCAGTTATGAGTCACTCACCCCTCGCGAGCAAGAAATCCTCCGTTGCGTGGTCGCCGGTATGCTGAATAAACAGATTGGATTAAAGCTGGGCATCACTGAAATCACTGTAAAAGCCCACCGCGGCAAAGTCATGCAGAAGATGAAGGCTGATTCGCTCGCAGACCTGGTGAAAATCGCGGTCAGGCTGGGGCTCGCGCCGGCAAGAAATCCATGGCACATGACCGAACGATAGACATAATCCAAGTGGGCCAGAAGCTTCTCAAGGAAGGCGTTCTGTGCAGCTAGTAGCGCCGCCCTGGATTCGTCGATGGTTGCCAGAACATCTGCGATCTCTTTCATCAAGGTTCCCCTTCGACGAAATCTAATTCTTAGTCTCCAGGTTCAGTCTGTTGCTCTTCTGGCCCGGCTGTTGGCACCCGGGCCTTGCCGGCGTCTGAGAACTTCTCGACCAGATAAAAGATGGCTGGAATAAAGAAAATGCCGATGGCGCTTGCCGCCAACATACCGCCGATGACGGTGGTGCCCATGATCTGACGGGCCACTGATCCGGTGCCGGTCGCAATCCACAACGGTACGCAGCCGAGAATAAAGGCAAAGGACGTCATGAGGATCGGACGCAGACGAAGCCTCGCCCCTTCTAACGCAGCCTCAACGAGCGGCCTACCTTTTTCATATTCGTCTTTAGCGAACTCGACGATCAGAATTGCGTTCTTGGCCGCCAACCCAATCAACATAACCAGACCGATTTGCGAATACACATTGTTTTCAATTTGGACCATGTAGGCCGGCAAGAACCAGCCCAGCACGACCCGTCGCAACCATAAGATTGCGAAGGCACCGAAAACCGCTACCGGTGTACTCAGCAACACGCTGAACGGCAGCGACCAGCTTTCGTACAAAGCTGCCAGAATCAAGAAAACGAACAGTAACGAGAACCCGAAGATTACAGAGGCGGGCACTCCTTCTTGCGCCTTCTTCTCTTGATACGAAATACCGGTGTAGTCGAAGCCCATTTCGCGCGGCATCGTCTGGGCGAAGACCTGTTCCAAAGCCGCCGTTGCCTGACCGGAGCTATAACCAGGTGCGGCACTGCCATTTATTTGCGCGCTGCGGTACTCGTTGTAACGCAAGGTGAACTCAGGACCAATGCGTGGCTCGATCTTCGTCAAGGTAGAGAGTGGCACATTCTCCCCTTTATTATTCCGAACGTAAAACTGCCCCACATTCTCGGCCTGTGTCCTGTAGTCGCCTTCGGCCTCAACGTAGACCTGCCATTGGCGGCCAAAGCGGTTGAAGTAATTGACAAACAGCCCACCCATGAAAGCCTGAATTGTCCGGTAGACATCGTTTAGAGCTACACCCTGTTTGAGCACTTTGTCCCGATCGACAGAAATGAATTTCTGAGGCACGCTCGGGAGGAATGTGGTGCTCAAAGACCCTATTTCTGGACGCTTTCTAGCCGCTGCCATAAATGTATTCAAATTGTCGGAGAGAAATTGGACATCATTGCCCGCGCGATCCTCAAGAATGAAAGTGAATCCGCCGGAGGTACCAACGCCAGGAATCGCCGGCGGTGAGAACCCGAACGCAACTCCCTCTGGAAGCTTGCTGAGTTCCTGATTCAAGTGTTGTTTAATAACCTGGTACTGTTCTTCTCGCTGCTTGCGGTCATCCCATGGCTTTAAGGTGACGAAGAAGAACGCGTTATAACTGGCGCGCACGTAGCTGAGCAGGCTGAAACCAATAATGCTGGTGCTGTAGCGCACGCCTGGCGTTTGCGAGAGGATCTTTTCGACGTGCTTCGCAGCTTCGTTTGTGCGCCCGAGCGAGGCCGCGTTGGGGAGCTGCAGATTCACGTACAGGTAGCCGAAGTCTTCGTCGGGCAGAAAACTGGTCGGCACTCGGGTACTGAAGAAAAACGCCGCAATGCCGAAAACCGCCAGCATTGCAACGGCGACCACGCTTTTCCGAATCAGTACCGCCGACCATCGGACATAAGCTTCGGTGGCGCGTTCAAAAATACGGTTAAACCAGGCGAAAAACTTTCCTAGTGGTCCACGGGTCTCGGTTCTCGGCCGCAGCAGTAGAGCCGACAGCGCCGGGCTAAGGGTGAGGGCGTTGAACGCGGAGAGAATCACCGAGATCGCTATGGTAACGGCAAATTGCTGATAGAGCCGTCCGGTGATGCCAGGAACTAGCGCTGTGGGCACGAAGACCGCGGAGAGGACCAGCGCTATACCGACAAGTGGGCCAGAGATCTCTTCCATCGCTTTCAGGGCTGCCGCCTTTGGGGCCATACCATCCTCGATGTGACGCTCTACGGCTTCGACCACAACGATTGCGTCGTCAACCACCAACCCGATCGCCAACACAAGGCCAAACAAGGAAAGCGTGTTAATCGAGAAACCGAAGATCGGGAAGAAGATGAATGCGCCCACAAGCGAGACCGGCACCGCTAAGAGTGGAATTAGAGTGGCGCGCCAACCTTGCAGAAAGAGATAGACCACGAGGATCACCAGTATGATCGCAATCACAAGGGTCTGAATGATCTCCTTGATCCCTTCGGTGACGGACCGTGTCTGATCGAGCGATACCACTGAGTCCATACCCTCCGGAAAGCGCTGCTTCATTTGGGCCATCAGCTTGTTAACACCGGCGGCCGCGTCGA
>DATFRK010000109.1:0-2754 GCA_035263325.1 Pyrinomonadaceae bacterium
CGAGGTTGAGTAATTATTTTGGACTCTCCTGCGCCTTTTCCAGTTCAGTCCACAGTTGCTCGACCAGCCGTACATACAAATCAACCGCTTCTTTGAGCTCGCGCTTGGAAATTCGTTCGCGCTCCGTATGAGCTGTGAGAATTGATCCCGGTCCCAGCAAAAGCGGTTGTCCCCAACGCGACAGATAGGGAATGTCGGTGGTGAACCGCACGACCGTTTCCGCAAAACCCGCGCTGCGCAAAAGCTTCACCGGATTGTGTGCGGAATAGTATTCCACTTGAGCCCGTCCTCCTATAGCGCCGTCCAGCAACTCCTTTACCTGGTTGATGTCCACCGCCAACCTGATCTGCAATTCTGCTTGCGCTTTATCGGGAATTACATTTGGCCTCGTACCGCCTGAAATGACCCCAATGTTGCAAGTAGTGGCGCCCAGAAATTCGTCATGGGGCCAGTCGAGAGTGCGCACACTTTGCAACACGTCAAGTAGTTTTTCGATAGCCGATTCTCCCGCTTCGGGATATGCGGAATGGGCTGACTTTCCTGTCGCGGTGATCATCAACCGCATCGATCCCTTCGTACCAACCGCCAGCAAATTGTCGGTGGGTTCGCCATTGATCAAGTAGCGACACTCCTGGGCGAGCGGATGATTGTTCGCCGCTTGCGCGCCACTGCTGGCCAGTTCTTCGTCAACCGTAAAAAGCAGACCGAGTTGATCCATGCCGGCGCTGCGCAATCGTTCGGCGGCAAAGATCTGCGCGGCAATTATCCCCTTGGCATCGCAAGCACCACGACCAAATATGTACTCGTCATCTTCGCTCTCCGAGATGAACGGCGGCACCGTGTCCATGTGTGTGGAAAAGACGATGCGCGGCGGCGCGTTGGTGGTCGCGATCACGTTGAAGCGATCGTTTTCCACTGGCTGCTCTTCCACTCGATAGCCCAACTCGCGCAGGAATGACGATAGAAAACGGGCTACGTCTCCCTCACTCCCGGTGACGGAAGGGATGTTGATTAACTGGCTAGTGAAGGAAAACAAGTCCATTCGTGCTTTGTACTTTGTGCTTTGTACTTTGTACTTTGGTCTTTGGTTTTTGATTCGACTCTCCGCGCCGTCTCTGCGTCTCCGGGTCTCTGCGGTGGAGTTCATCTTTGCTTCAACGCTACCGCTGAGTCTTAGAGACGCTCAGAAAGCGCTGAGATAGCTTAAGTACCGACACCGATCGATCGCCCATCTGCCTCAAAAAACTCGCGGTGCAATCTTCTCACCGCTTCGTTGACGCGTCCCTCTTCAACCACAAAAGTGAAATTGATACTGGACGCCCCTTGTGAAATCAACGAGACGCTAATATCGCTGATCGTACTAAACACCCGACCGACAATGCCCGGCACCCCATGCAACCCCTCGCCGACAATACAAATGATCGCCAAACCTTTCTCGACGCGCACTGTACCCAACTGCTCCAACTCTTTCACGATCTCCGGCAGCGCTGCGGCATCGTCAAGCGATAGCGAAACACTCACTTCCGAAGTCGTTACCACATCAACCACGGTTCGATGACGATCAAACACTTCAAAGAGGGCGCGCAAGAAACCATAGGCGCCGAGCATTCGTGCGGATGTTACCTGGACGGTGGTGATGCCCGCTTTGTGCGCAATTGCTTTTATCGTACCCGGCGAAGTGTCACCCTGGGCGCACACCAGCGTTCCCGTCTCCTGCGGTTTGCGCGAGTTGCAGATGCGCACCTTGATACCCAGTTCAATCGCGGGCTGAATCGTTTTGGGATGGAGTACCTTGGCGCCGAAGTACGCTAGCTCCGCCGCTTCTCCATAAGAAAGTCGCTCGACGGTTTGCGCTTCGGAGACAACGCGCGGATCAGCCGTGAGCACTCCCGTTACATCAGTCCAGATTTGTATCTCATCTGATTTGAGGGCTGCCCCTAACAAGGCCGCAGTATAGTCGGAACCACCCCGACCAAGCGTTGTCGTATTTCCTTCCGTACTGGCCCCGACAAACCCGCCGATGACCGGCACCACCTTGGCCGCGACGACGGGCGCCACCACTGCTTGCGTCTGCCGAAAGCTCTCCTCGATTACGGGCGACGCGCAACCGTGGTTGTCATTCGTAATAAGGCAACGACGTGGATCAACTTGCTCCGCCACGATGCCCTGCGCTCTCAGGACTTCAGCAAACAACGCGCTCGAAAGCAGTTCACCGTTAGAAACTATTTGGTCATTCAGGGCTTTTCGCGCTTCCGGCCGGGCATTAATCATCCGCAACAGTCCGGAGATATCAACGTCGACGTTGTCGACATGTTGAATGAAACTGGTGGCCGCATAGGGTCCCAGCAGTTCTCTGGCCGCAGCTTTGTGTCGCCAAAAAACATCCTGCAATGAAGCGACAGCTGAATCGACGTCGCCCTGAACGGCCAGGCGAGAACTGGCCAACAAGGCATCCGTTACCCCGCTCATCGCCGAAACTACCACAACCGGCGAATCACTGAGACGAGCAGCCACGATTGCGGCCACATTATTAAGGGCGGCGGCATCAGCGACGGAAGTACCGCCAAATTTCATCACAATAGACATAAGCAGGCCGGGGAAATCCTTCTCTCTGCAAAAATGAAAAGAGGTCGGAACGTGGTGAACACGACCGACCTCAAGACTTGAGAATCGCAACTCAAACACGCGCTTCAAATGAGCGGCGTATTTGAAACTTCGTCGTAGCTCTCCACCGAATGGGTGACAGTCTCGCGG
>DATFRK010000110.1:0-4097 GCA_035263325.1 Pyrinomonadaceae bacterium
CCCCAGCGTGCCAGCAACAGTCCAAGCGCGCCTCCTACCAACGACAAGATCACACTCTCTGTAAGCAGTTGACGGGCCAGACGCCAGCGGCCGGCGCCCAGCGCTGAGCGAATCGCCATCTCTTTTCTGCGAGCGGTAGCGCGCGCCAGCAAAAGATTGGCGATGTTGGCACAAGCAATCAGCAGTACGAAGCCAACCGCTGCGAATATCACCCAAAGAGCGCGGCGCACATCGCTCACAAGGACTTCCATCAATGGCTGGAGCTTAACGCGGTTGCCGGCGTTGGAACCCGGGTACGCCTTCTCAAGATTGACCGCTATGAGGTCCATATCAGCATCCGCTTGTGACAAAGTGACTGCGGGCTTCAGCCTGGCCACGCCATACAACCCTGGATGATTTCCGCGACTCTGATAGTCAGATCCGGAGACTTGGCCCACTGGCACCCACATCTCAACCCGAGTGGGGAACAGGAAGTCTTTTGGCATTACTCCGATAACGGTGTAACTCTTTGCGTTGAGCGTGACTGGTTGGTTGAGGACGCTGGTTTGGCCGCCGAATCGTCGCTGCCACAGAGAGTAGCTCAGGACAACCACCGGCGTTGCTCCAGGCTGATCTTCATCGTTGATAAAGACTCTTCCCAGTGCGGCGTTCACGCGCAGAATAGGAAACAGATCCGCCGACACCTGGCCCACGATGATGCGTTCCGCTTCACCAACGCCGGTGAGGTTATAACTTTGCCGGTTGTAAACGGCGATCTTTTCGAAAACGTGATTCTGTGCACGCCAATCGGTAAAGTTGGGATACGAGATCGACATCTCGTCAAGCACCTGGCTTCTCTCATTAAGGAACACGAGGCGGTCAGATTCGTCGTAAGGCAACGGTCGCAGTAAAACTGCATTGACCACACTGAAAATGGCCGTGTTCGCACCAATGCCAAGCGCTAACGCAATGATCACGACGATTGTCACGCCGGGATGCTTTAACAGCATGCGCACGCCATAACGGATGTCTTGCCAGAGATTGTTCATGTCTTTAATTACTCATACCTCAACGCGATCAACGGGTCGACTTTCGTTGCTCGCCGCGCCGGCAGATAGCAGGCAAGTAAAGCGATGGTTGTTAACACTCCCACGACCACAATGAATGTAGTCGTATCGGTCGGAGTCACGCCGAATAGCATCTTCTGCAGCAAACGAGTCAGGGCGAAAGCGCCAAACAGACCGATCGCTTCGCCAATGAACGCCAGGATCATTCCCTGCTTCAGTATCAGCTTGAGAACATCACCGACCTGAGCCCCCAGGGCCATCCGGATGCCCATTTCGTGCGTGCGCTGAGTAACGGCATAGGACATCAATCCATAAAGTCCTACTGCTGCCAGGATCAGCGCCAGGGTCCCAAATAGTCCCATCAGGATCATGTTCAGACGCGGTTGCGCAATACTATCGGAGACGATTTGGTCCAACGTCTTAATGTCCGAGACTGGTTGGCTGGGATCCACGGACAATACTGCCTGTCGCAACGCGGGCACGAGTGCCGTAGGCTCGTTCTGCGTGCGCACCAGGATGGTCATGTCCTGGAGCGGTGATTGCGAAGCAGGCAAGTAATAGGCGGGATCGGGCTCAGCACTTAAGCCGGCGGATTTCACGTTGCGCGCAACGCCCACGACTTCAAACGAGGTCAACTTTTTACCCCGCCAGATTCTGTTGGGCGGACCGGGCCGGATATGTTGGCCCAGGACTTCTTCGTTGGGAAAATATTTGCGCACAAACGCTTCATTCACGATTGCGACACCGGGATGATCCTGATCATCCTGGGGACTGAACGAGCGGCCTTTGATTATTGCTGTTCCGACGGTGCGAAAGTAATCGTAGCCAATCGGAACAAAACTGGCCGAGGGAGGTTGTTCAGTCTTAGGAGTTGGTCTGCCTTCAATCGTAAATTCATCAATCCAGTTTGATTCCATTGGCGGGTCGTAAGCTATCGTTGCCGACTGCACTCCCGGCAGCGCCGCGACTTGTTCATTGAGTTGTTTGAAGAAGACATTGATCTGTTGCGGTTCGGCATACTTCGTGAACGGCAAACTCAAACCTACCGACAATACGTGTTCCGCTTTGAAGCCTGGGTCGACGCGTTGAAGCAGCCAGAAACTCTTGATCAGTAGTCCGGCGCCCGCCACCAGGATCACTGCCATCGCGACCTGAAAGACAACCAGCAGCTGGCGAAAGCGGCGACGTCCCGCACCTGGCCCGGAGCTGCGACCGCTTTGTTCAAGCGTAGTCTGCAGATCCGGTTTTGCTGCCTGCCACGCCGGCACAAGGCCGAACAAGAGGCAGGTCACGAATGAAAGCAGGAACGTGAAGCCAAGCACGCGCAAGTCAATGTGTACCTGGTCGAGCCGAGGAATCTTTTGCGGAACGATTTTCAAAATCAAATCTTTCGCCATCACTGACAAGAGGATGCCGGCCACAGTTCCTAAAAGGGAGAGCAACATTCCTTCAATAAAGAATTGCCGCACCAGTCGCTTACGCCCGGCACCGAGTGCTGCGCGAATGGCAATCTCTTTTGCCCTGGCAGCGTGCTGGGCCAACAGCAACCCGGCAATGTTGGCGCAGGCGATCAACAAAACTACGCCGACTGCTGCCAGTAGAGTCAGCAGGGCAGGTTTGACATCACCGACCATTTCATTCATGAACGGGCTGACGACGATTCCCTCGCCTTTGTTAGCCACGTACTCTTGCGCGAGACGAGCACCGATTGTGTTCATCTCACCCTTTGCTTGCGCGAGTGTCACTCCAGGCTTGAGCCGAGCCACCACACCGAGCACGTGCGCTGAACGGACTGCGGCCCACCCGGGAGTGAACGACATTGGTACCCAGAATTGTTGTTGACCCTGCTCAAACGAAATGTGACCAGTGGTTGTGGGCCAGACCGGATAGAGACCCGGAGGCATCACGCCGACAACGGTATAGCCGGCGCCGTTAAGAGTGATTGATTGGTTCAGGAGTTGTGGATTACCACCGAAACGACTCTGCCAAAAGGAGTAGCCGAGAATTACCGCCTGGTCTTTACCGGTCTCGTATTCCTCCGGTAAGAACGATCGGCCCAGCATCGGCTCGACTCCAACCACCGCAAAATAGCCGGAGCTTACCCTGGTACCGAGGATTTGCTCGGGATCTCCTTGCCCGGTCAAGGTCATTGAATTGGCGCCATAGGCTGAGACGTCCTCGAAGACTGTGTTCTGTTTCTTCCAATCAAAAAAATTGGCCGGAGACGCACGCCACTGTCCGTAAGTCGGCACGATCTCCCACAGCGAAACGAGTCGATCTGGATCCTTGTAGGAGAGCGGCCGCAGCAAGACGCCGTTGACGACACTGAAGAGAGCAGTGTTGGCGCCGATGCCAAGTGCGAGAGTAAGCACGGCGACGGTGGAGACACCGGGGTTCTTAAGCAGCATCCGGAACCCGTAGCGGAGATCTTGGAAAATCATAGCATCTAGATTTTTGGGTTTTGATTTTTGATTGGTCCAATCAGTCGTATTGGTCCTATTAATAGGTCCTATTGGTCTTACAGGTTCCTATTCATACCTCAGGGCCACCATCGGGTCCGTTTTGGCCGCGCGCCGGGCTGGTATCCAACAAGCCAGCATGGCCACCAAACCCAGCAGGCCTGCCACTGCGACAAAGGTCATCGGATCCGCGGGCTTAACCCCAAACAGCAAAGACGTCATCAAGCGAGTCAACGCAAACGACGCAGCCAACCCAATCACCACCCCGAGTCCCGTCAGCTTGATCCCCTTTGTGAGCACCAACAGAAGGATGCGGCCGGGTGTGGCTCCGAGTGCGAGCCGCACTCCGATTTCGTTCCGATGTTGCGTGACGAAGTACGCTAGCACTCCATAAATTCCCAGGGAGGCCAGAATCACTGCGAGTACGGCGAAAGCACTCAATAAGATCATACCCATGCGACGTTGGGTCGCTTCATCTCCCAGGACTTCACTCATAGAGGCAATGTTGGAAATTGGCTGATCGGGATCAACCTCGTGTACTGCCTGTCGCACCGCGCCGACAATGCTCAGCGGGTCGCCACTGGTACGAATA
>DATFRK010000111.1:0-3902 GCA_035263325.1 Pyrinomonadaceae bacterium
GGCATCTCGAAAGAAACCGGACTCTTGCAACAGTGGCCGGCGGGAGGCCCAGCGCTAGTTTGGAAAACAACCGGAGCTGGTAACGGCTATTCATCACTCGCAATATCCGGCGGGCGGATTTTCACGATGGGTGTGCGCGGAGACCGCGAGTATGTCATCGCTTTCGACGTAGCCACTGGCAAAGAACTTTGGGCCACCGCCAATGGCGCCGTGTTTAGCAACGACCGCGGCAATGGTCCGCGCGGTACGCCGACGGTAGACGGCGATCGTCTCTATGCCCTCGGTGGTAGCGGAGACCTCTCCTGCATGGAGACGAAGTCGGGTCGCGTTGTTTGGACCATGAACATCCTGCAAAAGTTTGGCGGCGAGAATCCCAGGTGGGGCATTAGTGAATCGCCGCTGGTGATAGGCGAGAAAGTGCTGGTCAATGCCGGTGGTCCGGATGCCTCAGTGATCGCCTTAAACAAGAAGGATGGCGCCGTGATCTGGAAGAGTCAAAGCGATGGCGCCGGCTACTCTTCAGCGATGCCGGTACAGATTGGAAATACCACCCAGGTAGTTTTCTTTACCGAGAAGCGCGCGCTTGGCGTTGATCTCAAGGATGGTCACCTGCTCTGGTCTTATCCGAAAGCCTCAAACGATGTGGCTAACGTTGCGACGCCAGTGGTGCGCGGCAATCGCGTATTTGTTTCGTCTGACTACGGCACCGGCGCCGGGCTGGTCGAAATCAAAGCTGACGGTACAGCGCAGGAGGTGTACTTCACCAAAGAGATGCGGAATCACCATAGCAGTTCCATTCTGATTGGTGATTACCTCTATGGTTACTCCAGTGGCATCTTAACGGCTATGCGTTTTGATACGGGTGCGGTGGCCTGGAAAGATCGCAGTGTAGGCAAGGGATCGCTGGTCTATGCTGACGGCAACTTCTATGCGTTTAGTGAAAATGGGGTAGTCGGATTGTTCGAAGCAACTCCTACTGCGTACAAGGAAAAAGGGCGTTTCCGCATTCAGCAAGGAAATCTGCCTACCTGGACTCACCCTGTCATCGCCGGTGGTCGCTTGTATTTGCGCGATCAAAATACGATCTACGCCTACGACGTCAAGCAGAAGTGATCCACAGATTACGCAGATTACGCGGACTTTGAAACTTAGTCAGGAAATCTGTGTAATCTGCGGAATCTGTGGATGTTACTTGGGTGGTCCATTTGAAATGCAATACAAAGTACTCGCGCCGCGGATGAGGATGTTGCCATTTGCGATTGCGGGGGAGGCGTAGACCGGTTCTCCCAACGAGTTTGCACTGAGCACCTGTGGTGTTGGCCCAGCCTTGAGGATGAAACTGTCACCATCCTCACTGACGATCATGATCTTTCCTTCAAAGGCGACTGGCGAGGCTGTGAATTGGGCGGCCACCGGTAGTCGCGCCTGGTAAATGAGTTTACCCGTTGCTGCCTCCAGACACGTCAGCGCGCCACCGTCAGTCATCAGGTACAAGTATTCGTCATAAAGAATTGGCGAAGGTACATAAGCCGTACCTTTGTCGTAACGCCATACGAGATTCGCGGTTTCCGTCAAATCTCCGGAACCACCAGGACGGATCGCAACAGCGCGTTTTGCGTCGCTGCCCGCGGTGACAAACACCAGATCTTTTCCCGCTACCGGACTGGGAATCGGATTACTCTCGACACCGGGTGCGCGCCAGAACTCCTTACCGGTGGCCGGATCATAGGAGATGATCCAACGGGGCCCGCTGGTTACAAGCTCGGTTCGTTTGTCGGACTGGACCAAAAGCGGTGTGGCCCAACTGCGACGCTGATCACGTGCCGTACGCCAAACTTCCTTGCCAGTCTTCTTTTCTACCGCCGCGATGAAACTTCCTTCACCGTATTCCTGATCGCATTGCAGAATCACCAGGTTCTGATAAAGGACGGGCGAAGTACCCGGTCCCATGCCGCCCTTGGCGATCTGACCGAGCGAGGTTTTCCAAATGCGTTTGCCTGCGAAGTCATAACAGTAAATACCTTCCGCCTCGAACGACAGGTAGAGGTATTGCCCATCTGTGGCAGGTGTGGCCGAGGCGTAAGTATTCTTGCGATGTCGATTGTCGTAGACGCGGCCTTCATACACGGTGCGATCCCAGAGCAGCTTGCCGGACGCCAGGTCGAGACAGAGCAGCTTCAGGGTGTAACTGTGGTCTGCGCCGACGCTGTCGGGATGCTTGTATTCCTGGCCTTTGTGGATGTGACGGACGGCTTCGGCGCCCGGCACGATTGGTCCTTCAATTGAGGTGGTGAGAAATACTTTGGTTCCCCAGACAATCGGCGACGAATGACCACGACCGGGGATGGCAGTCTTCCAGCGAATGTTCTTCGTATCACTCCACTCGGTGGGCAGACCGGTCTCGCTAGAAATTCCAGCGCCGCCAGCTCCCCGCCACTGCGGCCAATTGGTCTGCGCGTAGACTGGAGAATTGGCGGTAGTGATTACCAGCAAAAACAGAATCGGACAAAGGTAGTGATGGTCTTTGGCCTGCATGGTCCTAAATTGAGTTAATAGATCACTAGAGTTATTTATACCAGAACGAACCCTGAATTTAATTCCACCAACGGGAGTTGGTGGATAGTTCAGGTCCAACCTACAAGAGGAACGTCAACCTCATCATCCAATCCCACCAACGGGAGTTGGTGGATAGTTTCAAGTCCAACCTAATAGATCTTCCCCCAAACAAGGCAGGACATGAACGGACCACCAACTGCCGTTGGTGGAATTTGTGGAAAAAATATCTGTGACTGCGGTAGGTGGGACATGAACGAACCACCAACTCCCGTTGGTGGGATTAATCTCTTAGTACTCACTTCGACCCGGTCGCCCGAGCGTCGCCGATACAATACAAGTGTTGGGCGGTGCGAATGAAGATCTGCCCGTCGGAGATAGCCGGCGAACTCAAACAATAATCGTTTAGCGCGTTCTCCGCCAGCACCTCAAACTTTGGCCCAGCCTTGATTACCGTAGTTAGTCCATCTTCATTCGTCACGTAGATCTTGTCGTCGGCCAGCACGGGAGAGGCACTGTAAGTGCCCGGCTTGATTCGTTGCTGACCGTAGATCTCCTGGCCCGTCTTCGCGTCGAGACACCAGATGATCCCGCGATCGTTAACAATATAAAAATACTTGCCATCAGTAACCGGAGTCGGGACGTCTGGTCCATTGCCGAAGGACCAGAGCAAATGCGAAGAAGTGATGTCGCCACGGCCTCCCGCTTTCAAGGCGAGAATGGGTCGCACGCGCGCCGGCGCGTAAATGATGTCGCCGAAGATCACCGGCGAGGCGACCAGCCGGTACGACGGATCGTTATCCGGATTAAGCCCGTTCGCCCGCCACAACTCTTTGCCGGTCGCGGGATCGTGGCCCGTTACACAGTCTCCCCCGGTGATCACAATCTCCACGTTCTTTCCGTAACGGAGCAGGCCCGGCGTCGTGTAGGCATCAGGCGATTCGCGAATGGCGTTGGTCGGGCGCTCGACTCTCCAGAGAGTCTTGCCGGTCTTCTTGTCGATGCGCATGACGTAGGACGGATCATCCGTTCTCATGCCGTGCAGCACCTGGACGTAGAGTGAGTCATCGAGGAGTAGCGGTGAAGAAGCGTAACCCCAGTTGAGACCAAACCTGCCGTAATCTTTCTGAATATCGCGGGCCCAGAGTTCCTTACCGCTGAAGTCGAAACCTTTCAGGATCCCGGTTCCAGTCATGACGAAGACATTGGCGCCGTCAGTAACTGGTGAAGGCGACGACATGTTTTGTTTGCGCATTTTGACGTTGCCGCCGCCAAGTTCCTTTTTCCAGACAACCTCGCCCTTCTTGCGGTCCACACACCAAAGGGAGAGATTGTCGCCGTCGGCAACA
>DATFRK010000112.1:0-4419 GCA_035263325.1 Pyrinomonadaceae bacterium
CCTGCCTGCTGACATGAATTGGTATCGGGACAACCAACGTCGTTGTTTCCTACCTGACCGGTATTCTTGAGAGACCACTGTTGCGCATATAGGTCGTCGTTCGGAGTGCTGGCGAGGTGCCAGACGTAGTTAGGCTCCGCATACTCGACATCGCTGCGCTGGTTAAGCTGGGCGATCGCCTGAAGTGTTTCCTCCGCCGGTACACGGGCCATTCGTAGCCCGTCAATGAGATCCGATCCTTCGAAGCGACTAATCTCGCAAGAAATCTCGCCACCGCTATCGCTTCGTAGAGCGATTTTGCTTTGTTGCCGCTGGCTAGTTTGGGCGAGGGTTGAGTCCTTCCGAAAACGAACCAGGATGTCGCCAGGAACGAAATTTCCTGAAGGCTGCTTGCCTGGCAGCGCAATCGCTGACTGCGAAGCGGAGCGTGCCTGTGAGGAAAAAGAGTATTTGCCAACGATTGAGAAAGTTATTACTGCCGAAAGTAAAACAAAAACTGCCAGACGATGTCGTGAGCGCTGGGTCACGGACAGCTTGATAGGCATCAATGCGATTCTCCCTATGAAGTTGGATCGATACTTACCTTTCCGAAGCTTGTTTGGGGTGACCTGTGATAGCAGGTCCAGGGCGACAGCAGAGCGCGTCACCACGCCGGGGAACGAGGGAAAGAATATATAGCAAATGGGCTGGGGGTGACTAGTGATTCAGATTGAGCGTAAATTTCAGGCTTACGAATCCACAGATTACGCAGATTACACCGATTCAGTTCTAAACAATCAAGGAGCCCGTTATTGCCCTGCTCAATAGAGCGGAGCGAGACTTCCACTTCGTGCGAAGAACTGCAAAGGCTCACTCCGCTGACTAAGCCGCTCTGCGTAATCTGTGTAATCTGCGGATGATCGTCACTGTGTCGGACCAAAGCGCAGACGGTATTCCTGCGAGTTCATGAAGCCGTTGACCATAGTTCGTGAGTCAGTGGGGTGTGCGTTCAGGTAGTTTAGCCAGGCGCTGTAGCCGCTCGGCTCTGGAGTCCGGCGCAAGTACCCATAGTACTGCATAGCAACAAACGCCTTGTTGAACTCGGCGGCAAGCACCTGGTCCGAATCTGCTATCGCTCGCAGTACCTGCCCGCGTGTCAACGCTCCTGTACTCAACTGGTTCGTCAGATCCGAGACAGTGAGCGTCACCTTGCTGGATCCATCAGGCGCGGCCGGATCGGGAGTAGTAATGCTTGACAAGTTGTAATGGCCCATCAAGATAGAAGGCAGCATGAAGTCCGGCACGCCCCCGTAAGAGTTGGCAAACTCAGTCCGTTGTACAAACGCGTTCGCGTAAGCAGCCTTCTTCTGAAATACCTCCGCCGGTGTTTGTCCAGTTACGGCTCGCATATCAGTCACAATCTCGCTGTACAGAGGCAACCGGTTGAACGCCAATTTGTAGAAGCGAAACGCATAGTAACCTTTCAACTGAAACTCCTGAGAGCCGAAGAAAGCACCCGACACTGTCAGTCGATCACAGTTGGGATTGTTATTTACATCCGAACAATTGTTGAGCACTGCCGACCACGGCTCACCTAATTCCGGTTCGCGCGACAGAAAATCGAGATAGTGCTGGCGCACAAAGAAAGGCGTGGTGAAGATGGGGTTGGCGCCAACCGCTGTTTCATTGTCGTTGATGGTTACGGTCGCGGTAGAAATTGCACCCAGGGTCGCACCAGTCGGATTCAACAGCGAAATCCCAAACGTTTCTGGCCCCTCCGCAAAGCCGTCATCAATTATCGGGATTGA
The DNA here is from genome assembly GCA_035263325.1 of Pyrinomonadaceae bacterium. Lineage (GTDB taxonomy): Bacteria > Acidobacteriota > Blastocatellia > Pyrinomonadales > Pyrinomonadaceae > PSRF01. Next base: position 1,788 of record DATFRK010000112.1, read on the forward strand.
GAATGTCTTTGTTGTTTCGCCCGGTGCAAACGTCAGCCGGTCAATCGTCGTCGCATAGTCACAGCGAGCGTACGAGATGCCGTTAATGGTGTCGCAGCGAACCTCGGCGGGATCATCCAGGGTCAAATAATCAACTGTGGCGGTACCGGCGGAACTTCCGTTGCGCATGACGGTCACCGTCAAACTGCCAGCGCCTTCATTCACGGCAAAAGTCGCGGCACTAAACTCAATACCCGGACTCGGTGTCGGAGTCGGCGTAGGTGTCGGTCCTGGAGTCGTATCCGTATCAGTGATGGTGAGAACAGCAACACTCTGATCGTCGAGCCAGCCGACAGTCGGATTGCTAAGAATGAGATTTACAGTTTCCGGATTTTCTTTGAAGGCGTCGTTAGTTATCGGGACGGTGAATGTCTTAGTCGTCTCACCCTCGGCAAAACTCAGTGTGCCTGAGGTTGCGGTATAGTCTGAAGAACTCTGGGCACTGCCGTTGCTGGTGGTGTAATCAACTGTCGCCGGACTGGACACTCCCCAACGAGTCACAGTAATGAGAGCGCTGCCGGCCTCCTCGGCGACGGTGTAGGCTGGTGAATTGAACTGGAAGGCACGTTGGTCGGCATCAGCAATGCCCAGGAGGACCAGGTCCGGAATGGTCACATTTCCCGTGAGATTTGAGACGGTGCGGTGAGAAGGAGCAAAGCCCACTCCAAATCTGTGTGGGGTTATGATGTAGTCAAACCCTTCCGGAAGCGGAACAAAGCTGTAACGTCCATTTTGATCGGTTACTGCGCTCAGATCGCCCGCACCTGCGAGAGTAAGTAATAAGTCCGAGGCTGGATCACCATTGGCGCCAGTAGCGCGACCGCTGATTGAACCCAATTGCCTTGGTTCGTAACGAACAAAGTAGGCATTCTGGTCCTTGACCAGCGACTTGAACGATATCTGACTCGGAAAGTATGTACCCGACGGAGTATTAACCCGAACGGTATAATCGTGGCCTGGAGCCAGGTTTGGGATAGTGAAGTTACCATTGGCATCAGTCAGGGCGGTTGTGGCTGTACCGACAAGTTGAACCTGGGCGGGGTTAATGCCTGCACCAGGATTTGCGGCATCAGTTATCCTCCCGCTGATGGAAATCGGGTCGCTCTTATACCCGACAAAATCGACCAGTTGGCTCCTTCTCATCAGAAAGAAACCGCGCACAGCAGGCAAATAAGTGTACGTGGAATTAATGGTGGGCGTTACGCTCCAGGTACCGTTCACTATTAAGTTTGTAAACTCGTAGTGTCCGTTAGCATCAGTCGTAGTATGCCTCTGAATCACGTTGGATTGAGTGAGGGTCACATCCGCATTCACAATGCTGTTTCCATTGGGCTCTGACAGGCGTCCGCTGATTGAAAGAGTTATGTTCCCGCCGACCGTAAAGTCTGCATCCGTTTGATTCGCGTTAAGGTTCGTGTAGGTACGGCTACTCGGATTGAAGAATTGCAAATCACTCTCTGGAGTGATCGTATAGTTGCCACCCGACGGCAGATTTACAAAGGAGTAATTGCCATTCTGGTCCGGTGCTCTCGTTCCCGTTCTGGTACCAGTTAACTGGAACAGCACGCCAGTGTTAGCCGGCGTGATGTGTCCGGAGATCGTGAAGAGCGTAGTCGGAGTTGGCGACGGCGTCGGGGAACTCGTTGGCAGCGGCTGCCAGTCAGGCTCAGCGCCGGCGGTGAGTTGGGCAAAACCGGTCTCGTCAAGATTCATCACTGCCAGGGCATTGCCATACTGAAACGCCACTCTTTGTCCATCTGGGGACCAGGTCGCATTTCTTGAACTCACCGAATTCAGCAGCCGGCTTACGTTCTGGCCACTTGCGTCCATCACGTAAGCGTCTGCGTCATCGCGAGTGAACAAGATCTTTTGACCGTCGGGCGACCAGCGCGGGTTGGCATCGCCGAATGAAGAAGTGTGTGTCGAGATCTTCGTCTGATTACTTCCATCGATGGACATCACATAAATGTCGCCGGCTTTCACAAACGCAAACTTGTCTCCCGCAGGTGACCACCTGAGTCCGGTGATTGGATCGGTACCATTTATTAACTTGAGTGCTACCGCACCTGAAACACTCGCAAGGTAGACAGACTTGTCCGATCCCACAAAAGCCACGGATTCTCCGCTCGGGGACCAGGTGGGCCAACTGTTGATAGTTGCGTTGCTTGCCAGTTTCGTAACTGCCGAACCGTCAGCGCCTGCTACGTACACTTCGTAAAACGCAAAATTAGGATCGGGCCTGAGAAAAGCTATTTTCGTGCCATCGGGGGACCACGCCGGTTTCGACCCACTGGTAAGAATGGTGGAACCTGAGCCATCCGGATTGATTGTCGCGACACCGGTGAATGCTATCTTTCCGTTGGCCCGATTCGTTATTGCACTCGAGGCTACAGTGACCGACGCAGTAGAACTATTATTCGCGGAATTAACGTCCGGGGTAGAAGAACTCACGGTGGCTGAGGTAGTCAGGATAGTGCCGGCAACGACAGAGTTGCCGGCGGAAGCAAGAATGGTAGCGCCCGCAAACGAACTGGCGGCGATCGAAGAAAAGGTTATGGTCGCGCTATTCCCTGAACCAGTACAGTTGCCGCTG
>DATFRK010000113.1:0-4059 GCA_035263325.1 Pyrinomonadaceae bacterium
AGTCCGGCACCGAACGGGAAGAGCGGCTTTGTCCCTGCGTGCTCGTAACCACGATAACCAACGAACACGCCTTCCTTATAGACAATTCGCCGGGTACCCGGTTCCGGGTAATAGTTGTCATGGACCGGATTATCTTCCCAGCGCCGTTCAAAGCTGACGGGCAAGCGCCCTGACGGATTGACGTCCCCAAACAGAACTTCTGCCAGGGCGGTGCCTCCTTGTTGTCCGGGATACCACGCCTCGAGCAAAGCCGGGACGCGATCGACCCAGCTAGTCATGTCAACGCTGCCGCCCGAAGTTATCACCACCACCGTATTCTTGTTCGCGCTGGCCATTTCCTGGATCAATTCGTTCTGGCCGGGCGGCAAAGCAAAGGACCGGTCTGCGCCTTCGCTTTCGGTTTCCGGATCGAACCCGGCTGCGACCACCACCGCGTCGACTTTTGTTGCTAACTTCTTCGCTTCTTCACTAACAAACTTTCCCGCAGGCACGATTCCCAAACGGAGTCGGGCGCCGAAGGGACCCATCCGCCCGCGATGCTCTAACACGACCTTATGCGGAGTTTGATCAAATGAAAGGGTGACATAAGTGGCGAGAGCTTTATTGTCGGTCCAACTGTCGAGAACGAGTTTGTCGTCAACGTAAACGCGATAGGCGCCGCTGTTCTCACCAGTCGTATGCACGAACAGGTCGTGTGGACCAGCAGCTTGCGGGGTGTAGTAACCGGTCCAACGCGAAGCTACTGCTTCAGTCGGAACCACCATGCGTGAACCCTGACCAAAGTTCATCCTCCGCTCAATGCGGCTACTCAGCGTTGGTCCCTGTAATTCTGGATTGCTAAAGTACTCAGCGTTCATCCCCGGCTGGCCATTCGCGGCCGCCGTGGTAAAAGCCGTAGCTTCGGCCATTTCCGCAAACGTACCCAGGCCGCGCGCATAGTGCACCTGGATGTCTGGTCCGAGGTAGTTGCTCAAGCCTTCTAAAAAACTCACGGAGGAGAAGGGTTCCACTCGCGCGCTGCCACCGCCTACCGGCACGGCAGGATAAGCATCAGGACCAACTACGAGTATGGATCTTATTTTTCCCTTGTTGAGCGGCAGCAACGATCCTTCATTCTTCAACAGCACGAGGCTCTCCCGTGCAGCGTTGAGAGCCATCTGCCGACCGCGTTGATTGTACCGTGGGATGGACCAGTCCGTTTGTTCGCGATCAAGCCAACCGAAACGGACGGCCAGGCGCAGAATCCGGCGCACCTTATCGTCAATAGTGGCCATCGACACCTGCCCCTTTTCAATCGCCGGCATCAGGTCTTTGCGGTTCATGTGCGCTCCAGCAGGCATCTCCAAATCCTGTCCGCCGTTTGCTGCTTCCACTCCGTTGTAGGTACCACCCCAATCGGACATTACGACGCCTTCAAAGCCCCACTCCTTTTTCAACACATCGGAGAGCAGGTACTTGTTCTCGGACATGTGGGACCCGTTGGTTAAGTTATAGGAGTTCATCAAAGCGCCTACCTGGGCCTCTTTAACCGCGGCTTCAAACACGGGCAGGTAAATCTCTCTCAGCGCTCGCTCATCAATCACTGAATCAGTATTGTGGCGATCGAACTCCGAATTGTTGCCCAAAAAATGTTTGATGGTGGCGCTGACTCCCTGGCTCTGCATTCCCTTGATGTAACCCACGGCAATCCGGGAAGCGAGAAACGGATCCTCGCCGAAGTATTCGAAGTTGCGACCGTTCATCGGAGCCCGGCTGATATTCACACCTGGTCCCAACATGAAGTGGACACCTTTAGCCCGCGCGTCACGTCCAATTTCGGTACCTACGCGTTCGGCCAACTCCGGATTCCAGGTTGCCGTTAGACCAATGCCGCCGGCCATGGCCGTGGCTGGTCCAAAATTACGCACTCCGATTGGACCGTCAGCCATCTTGAAGCGAGGCAACTTCAGCCGGGGCGTGTCACGAATGAAAAAGCCATCTACTCCACCCAGCAGATCAATCTTTTCTTCAAGGGTTAGCTGACTGAGAAGCAAGTTGACGCGCTCCTCCACAGCATCCGCAGTTGGTTTTGCGGTCAGCGAGGTCGCGACCGGCGTTTGCGCAAAGACGAGCACAAAACTGGGCAGGAGAACGCACAGTACCAGAAAGGGTTGAATTCTTTTCATCGGACTTGTCCCTTCGTTACCTCGTAACTGGCTGAGGAAGGAGTTTGGAGATTTTCACCGGGGCGACGTGATTGCTTTAGCAAGACTAAGTTTGCCGCGTAGCTCGATCTGTTGGGCTGAACGGCCGACCAGGACCTCGAAGTCACCGGGCTCGGCCTGCCACTGTTTTGCATTTACATCGAAGTAAGATAGCGATCGGGCGTCCAGGACAACCGAGATGGTCTTAGTCTCGCCCGGACGCAAATTCACTTTCGCGAAGCCTTTTAATTCTTTGGCGGGTCGAGGAACTTTCGCGTGGGAATCACCAACATAAACCTGGGCCACGTCGGAGCCTTCTCGCTGCCCGGTGTTCGTGACACTGAAAGAGACCTCATAGCGGTTCCCAGGCGCCTGCTTGATCGCCAGGTTTTCGTACTTGAAGGTCGTGTAAGAAAGACCAAAACCGAACGGGAAAAGTGGTTTCGTGCCGGCGCGCTCGTAGCCGCGGTAGCCGACAAACACTCCCTCTTTGTACACAACGCGCTTCGTGCCGTCCGGCGGATAGTAGCTGTCGTGAACTGGATTGTCTTCCCAACGTCGTTCAAAGGTAACCGGCAAGCGACCTGACGGATTCACATCGCCAAACAAGATTTCCGCCAATGCAGTGCCGCCTTCCTGCCCTGGATACCACGCTTGGACGAGTACGGGTACGCGATCGAACCATGGATTCATATCGACTCCGCCGCCCGAATTCAGGACCACGATTGTGTTCTTGTTGGCAGCGACCATATCCCGGATCAGTTCGTCCTGTCCGAGCGGAAGACGAAACGTTCGATCGGAACTCTCGGCTTCCGACTCAGGATCAAACCCGGCGGCCACGACCACCACATCGGCGCTCGCGGCCAGTTTTCGCGCCTCCTCGTTCACCAATTTATCGACGCTTACGACGCCCATTTTAAGCTTCGCTGCTCGTCGCAGACCGCGACCGTGCTGCTCGAGAACAATTTTGTGCGGCGTTGCGTCGAGTTGCAGGGTGCGATAATCGGCAAGGGCGGTCATCGTGGTCCAATTATCGAGTACGAGTTTGTCGTCAACGTACAGACGATAAGTCCCGCCGATCTCCCGCGTCGTTTGGGCAAATACAGCAAACGATCCGGTGGCAGCAGGAGTGAAATAACCGGTCCAACGCGAGGACAGCGTCTGCTCGGGGAACAACAAACGAGCGCCAGTACCAAAGTCTACATACGGTTCAGGCCGGGCCAGCACAGGCTGGCCCTTCAACTCGTTGTTGTTGAAATATTCTGCCTGCACTCCTGGCTGTCCATTTTGCGCCGCGGTGGTGAAGTTGGTAGCGATCGCCAGCTCGCTGAAGGTCTGCAGACCACGATCGTAGAAGACCCTGGCCCTCGCTCCGGAATAGTTGCTCAAGCCTTCCAGTAGACTAGTGGCCGCGAATGGTTCAATGGCCGCGCTGCCGCCACCGACAGGCACAGCCGGATAGGCGTTTGGACCAACCACGAGGATCGACTTCGGGTTGCTCTTACTGAGGGGCAGTAGACTTCCTTCGTTCTTCAGCAGCGTGATGCCTTCTCGCGCCGCAGCCAGTGCGACCTTTCTGCCTTCAAGGTTGTAGCGAGGAACATTGAGACCGTTCTGTTCGCGATCGAGCCAGCCAAAACGTGCGGCGGTGGCGAGGATGCGTCGCACTTTGTCGTTGATTGTTTCAAGCGAGACTTTGCCTTGCTCGATCGCCGGTATGAGAGTTTGCCGGTTCATGTAAAGACCGGAAGGCATTTCCAGATCCTGACCCGCATTTGCCGCCTCAACACCGTCGTAGGTGGCGGACCAATCGGACATTATTAGCCCCGCGAAGCCCCATTCTTTTTTGGCGACGTCAGTCAAGAAGTACTTGTTT
>DATFRK010000114.1:0-4548 GCA_035263325.1 Pyrinomonadaceae bacterium
ATTGCTGTTAAGTGAAGAGTTTTTCTCATCGCAGCAACTCCTGGTTGGGGGAGATTGATCTCACGTCGAGAAGATACCACCGGCTTCAGCCGATGGAGTCTCAATTTCAACCTAGACCAGCACTCAAACTCTCCGTCGATACCACTGGCTTTAGCCGGTGGAGTTTCAGATTCAACCTAATGCAACCAGGCCACGAAGGCCGAAACTGAAACTCCACCGCCTGAAGTCGGTGGTATCTCCGATAAAAGTGTCGTAGCCTCTTCTAGGTTAAAACTGAAGCTCCACCGACTGAAGTCGGTGGTATCTCCGAATAAAAGTGTAGTAACCCCTTCTAGGTTGAAACTGAAAATCCACCGCCTGAAGTCGGTGGTATCTCGGTAGATCACTTCTTCTTGTACTTCTCAATATACTTCCGCGCAAACTCATTTAAGTGAGGACTGTCGCGCAGGCCAATCTCCTCCGCTTCCTTCTCAGCCGCTTCGATCGTGAATCCATCTCGCAATACGCGCCGAATCATCCAGAAGGCGCCGACTCGAATGCCGGCGGCACAGTGAATAAAGGCCGGCCGGTTCTCCACTTCATCAGTGATGCGCAAGAATTCCGTCACTTGTTCCTCTTTGGGATCACCAAACACGACCGGGATATTGAAATAGCGCAAACCCAGCTCTTTCGCTTTCGCTTCTTCCTCACCAGCCCGGTGCTCGCTTGGTTGGCGCAGATTGATGATTGCCTTCACGCCTTCCTTCTTCAACATTTCCAGGTGCTCAAGTCGCGGTTGAGCACCAGTGCAAAACTCTCGGTTGATACGGATGAAATTCCTGATCGGCGGTACTGAGTCTTGCGCTGGTACCGTCATGAGTGCCAGTAGTAGGAGGGCGGATGCTTTGAGGATTGTGTTCATGGGACCTTTTTCTATTCTTAAAGTACTTGCATCCTCCGCAGCGGGAACCGCAATCATCGGGAGGGCCTCAACTGGAAGTGCCCGCCGGACGCAAGCGAGACATCACAATCGAGTCAACATACTGTCCATCACGAAACGCATGCTGACGTAATTTGCCCTCACGTTCAAAACCAAAACTTTCGTACAGGCGAATCGCTGGCTCGTTGTCTGCATACACCTCGAGCTCTATGCGCGTAAGGTTGAGCCACTTGTCCGCCATGTCCAGGGCCGCGCGCAACAGTTCAGTGCCGACACCTTTGCCTTGCCAGTCTTCACGCACACTGATACCGAATGTTCCCGCGTGTTTGCGCCGCGGATTGTTGGGAAAGGTGTGCAATCCAAGCATGCCCACCACGAGCTCGCCGACCACGGCCACCAGTTTGTAATTCCCGTCGCTGGTATCGGCTAGTCGCTGCCGCCAAAGTTCACGCGACGGATAGGGCAATTGGAACGTGCCTGCGATCACGCTTGGACCACTATATAGTTCGCGGAGCCCGTCACAATCCTCAGGCTCAGCCCGACGTATCTTTAAACCTTCGACTGCCAATTTTTATCCTCATCACCGTGAAGTTGCCAAAAGCTCAGCCACCGTCTTGAAACTGTAACCCTGCGCCCTCAATCCCTCAATGATTTTCGGCACCGCTTTCATCGACTCGATCCGGCTGGGGTACATCACGTGCAGAATAATGATTGAGCCGGGGCGAGTAGTGGACAACACATACTGCGCGATCTTATCTGCGTTCGCCGCAATCTCCGGAAAGGAATCTGGCTCGACGTCCCAGGTAATGCTGGTCCTTCCGGTCCTGGATAAATAGTACGGTAACGCAAACAGTTTCTTGGCGTAAGGCGGCCGAAAGTATATTTCGCCCTGGTAACCAGTGTTTCGAATCAACTGGTCAGTCTTCTCAATCTCCTGTCTCACAAAGAAGGAGTGACGAGCACCATGCGCTCGTGAGAGTAGGTGTGGTTACCTAGCTCATGACCAGCGGTTACGATCTTCTTGCCTTCATTAAGGTGCTGCTCCAGTTCACCACCAATCACAAAGAAGGTGGCCCGTACGTGTTCCTGCTCCAGCGTAGCGAGAATTCGGGAGGTGGCGTCGGGCGTTGGACCATCGTCGAAAGTGAGCGCCACTACTTTTTGTGACGTCTCTACTCGAGCAACCAGTCGGCCAAAAAACTGAAAGGTCCGCGAGCGACTGATTTGCCAGAGGACAACGCCGCTCACAAGAATCAGTAACACCGCGATACCTAACGAGATGATTTTCTTCATAGTCAGGGAACTTTTGGAAGCGGCTGACTGTCTAATTCAGCATGATTTCCGATTGTTACTACTGCGGAATCCTGGAGCTAAATGAGTTGGGTTTCTTTGCTGATACGCTGGCGCTGCTTCAGATAGTGGTTCCAGGCGCAACTATCTTTGCGCTCTGGAGAATTTTCGTCACCAACAAGAGTGGCCCGCCCGGGGACATTGTGGTGATTGGATTAGACGACAGTTCGTCAATCTATTCGGACCAAAGTCAAAGAAGAATTTCCCTTTGTCGTCGCTTCCTGTATTGCCTCACAACTATTCTTACCTTTGCAATTGGGCTATTAGCTGCCAAAGCTTTCGAATTTCTGCAAGCGACCTTTCCCTAGAAGTCTCGTTTTGATACCTGGGAAGAACATAACATTGCGTAGGTTACTTTTGGCACTTGATATTTCTAACGTGGTTTTACCGCTCAGCGCTGCCCGAGACGCGGGCTCACGGTCAACTCTAAATCTCCCCGGCTCGGTCCTCCGCATCTCTGATGGGTCTTCTGCGGTGAACGCCTCTTAACACCTACTCAACCCCAGAGACACAGCGCGGCTGTTAGCCGCAACGAAGCCGAAGAGAAAGTTGCTCAAAAAACAAGAAGTCAGGACTTTGCTACACAGAGACAATAAGGTTGCGCAGAGAAGAGTCTCAGGTTATCTGCTATTCTTACCGGGCAGTCTCTATCCCTCCTTCGGGGTACAAAACCTTGACTCTCCTACTGCAGCGCCGCGCGATCAGTGCGTCTATCGCTCTCGTTTTCTTGGTCACTACCTCCTTCTTTACCACTACCGGACAAGCGCCCGATCCGGCGGCCAGACTTGTTACTCGGGCCGCAGGGAACACACCGCTGATCGAAGACGTGCGTGAGTTGTGCGATCGCATCGGTGGACGGCCCACCGGCTCACCCGAGTGTCGGCGAGCGGTGGAGTGGGGCATGCAGGCTTTTGGTTATGTCGGTGTCGACAAGTTGGCTACAGAAACATTCAACGTACCAAATTTGTGGTTGGGTCGTAGTGCCACGGCGAGTTGCGTTGTCCCGGAAACATTTTCTCTTCGTATTGCGGCCGCTCCATTTTCACCCTCGACTCCGGGAGGTCGTCCCTTGCAGAGGCAGTTAGTGGATGCCGGTGATGGTTCAGCGGAAGCGTTTGCCAAGCTGGGAAGTTCTGCGAAAGGCGCCATCGCCCTGGTCCGTTCACAGGAGATGAAAACTCTTGATGATTTGTTCTTGGAATACTTGCGCAATGGACCGGTGGTCGAGGCCGCTAAGAAGGCTCAGGTAGCTGCACTTCTACTGCAGTCGACGAGGCCACGTGGCTTGCTGTATCGACACCCGATCAACCTCACTTCAAATCCGGCGCCCTTTCCCGTGGCAATTATCGCCCGCGAACAAGCCAGTCGCCTGTTACGTCTAGCCGAACGGCACGTCGTAGCCCTGAGCCTTAGCATTGACAATCAAATTGGCGGGCCGTACGAGGCAAGAAATGTCGTAGCCGAAATAAGAGGAAGCGAACGACCAAATGAAATCGTTTTGCTCGGCGCGCACCTCGATTCCTGGGACCTCGGTACGGGAGCTAACGACAACGGCATCAATGCAGCCCTGGTTATTGACGTAGCGCGAGGAATCAAGTCGCTGGGCATTCGCCCGCGCCGCACGATTCGCTTCGTCTTGTTCACCGGAGAAGAGCAGGGAATGTGGGGTTCGGCTGGTTACGTCAAGACTCACGCTGCCGAGTTAGACCAGCACGCAGCCGTAGTGATCTTTGATATAGGTTCCGGCCGCACTGAAGGGTTCTACTTGAACGGTCGGGACGAACTCCGGCGGACGGTAGAGGAGGCGCTCCGCCCGGTGCGCGGCAAGCGGGTGTGGAGCAATCCCCTGGACGGCATCGATGGCACTGACAACTTCGATTTTCTTTTAGCAGGTGTGCCGAACCTGGTAGCCAATCAAAATGCCCTTCCCTACCTGCCGGATTATCACGCTGAGTCAGATGTGTTTGACGCAGTGGACATCAAGGAAGCGAAGAATAATGACGGGATTGCTGCAGCTCTCGTTTGGGGTCTCGCAAATAGTCCAAATTCTCCCCTACGCAGACAAACGAGAGGCGAAGTGGAAAAACTGCTGCACGACACTAAGCTGGATGAGCAGATGAAGGCATTCGATCAGTGGGATGATTGGGTGAATGGGAAGAGAGGGATAAGCAAGTAGAGACACCTTCGACTTTTTGCGAAAGGGTAGCGTCTTGTAGCGGTAAACGTCAGTTATCACGGCACAAGGCCGTGGCATGCGAGGGTTTGAAACAGCCCTGCCT
>DATFRK010000115.1:0-3516 GCA_035263325.1 Pyrinomonadaceae bacterium
GTGCGTAGCGAAATCGCAGTCTTGACGCCCGATAGATTGAAATCTTTGGTCGGAGCTGCCGATTACCGAAGCGGAGTGGCGTTTTTTGAAAAGAACACGTTGCCGCCGCAGATTGAGTACTCTGAGACAGTTGTCATTCGCTTGTTGCCGAGTGGGGTCGAGGTTCGCTTCGTTCCTGGCGGTGGTCTCGAAGGGATGATCGTGCCAAAGTCGCAAGGTAGGCGCGTGGCAGTGGCGGCGCTGCTAGCCTTGAGAAAACACCTGGGACTTGAGATTCCCGCATCCGCCGCCCAGCAATCGTTGGTGGAAATAACCGGCACGCCCCGATCGAAGAAGGAGCTACTCGACTCTGCCTGTTCGGTGTTGGAAGACGCAGTGTCAGTTGGTCTAAGTCATGCGTCCGAAGTCCTCGTCGATCGTCTCGTAACGCTGGCGGTGTCCGCCCAGGGTGCGCAACTGCCCCGCGTGGCGCTGGCCTTGAAGACGGTGGCGGATGAAGTCGGGTCGATCTTGCGCCGCGAGGCACGCGCGGACGAATCCCGCCTGCTTGTCGTCATTGCCAGGGTGTATGCACTGATGGATGCAATTCGCTCAGGCGGAGACAATCAGCCGATTGAACTCACGGGTGCTGCCCGCGGACAGTACGTCGAGGTTCCGGAGATCGAGTTGGCGGGAGTAGGTGCTTACCCGTGGGCCACGGGCTCAGGTTATGTGGGTCTGACCGTGTTGTTCTGGTCAGCAGCGACGAGTGAATTCTTATCATGGTCCTATGCGCGGCCGGAGATTCAGCGCGCTGATGCCCGGCAACGCTTCTACAACGAAGGTCCCTGGGATGGTGTGCAAAGTCCGCAACAGGCCGCTCGGTCGCATCTCAAACTTCGCGGCGCCCGGCGCACCGCTAATGGCCGGCTTTCGGGTTCAATGAAGACGAGTGCGTTGGTGCTATCAGCGGTGGTACCGTCCAGTCTGGATTTTGGCAATCGACTGTTCAGCTCGTGGGCACTCCTCGGCCATTATGTTTCCGCTAACCAGCCGCTGGGTCTGCGCGATCCCAATCCCCTGGGTATGATTGCTGTATTACAGCCTCGCGCCTTTGGCACTCGCTCATTCGATCCGATAACGCAGACTTTTAGTTGGGATGTTTACGATGTCATGGCCCAACCGCTAACGCTGTCGTTGCCGTTTAGAGATTGGACCAGGCAGTCGATCCGCATCCTGGAGGAATTGTCTCCGCCGTCAGACTTTAGTTGGAAGTTTGTCGTGCGGCTCGCAGGTGACGGTGCCAATTTTTCCGTCGAACCTATTTCGATCCTGCGACCTGAGAATGCCGAGCATCCGGTATTCCAATTGGCCTTCGATTCGCTGCCGCGGGGCACTGCTGTCGCGACAGAGAACGAGACCACCGCTTCGGACGACGAAGTACTGACAATGGCAGCGGATGAAAGTGTTGGCATGACGGAAGCTGGAGCTCCGGTCCGGGGTTCCTTGTATCGAGTACTTTCCGAGCTCAATCGACGGCTCGAAGCAATTGCCGAGACTGGTCTGCAAAACGGTTTAGCCAACCAGCGCGCCTGGGTTGCCAGCTCACACCAAGAAGTTCATGGGTTTGGTCTGACAGTGCTGGCGCGATCGTTGGCCACCTTGTCAGGTCAGTCCGCAACGCCAGCTGCTCTGCTAAGGACGCGTTATCTGACCCACCTTCACGGTCAGGCAGTGTCGCATTTGAGTTGAGTGAATGGAGAACCCGGAGCGGTAGCGACGGGATAGTACGTCAACTCCGCGGATTTGGAAGCACAATTCTCAGGTTGGCCGTACCATCCCGTCGTTGCCGCTCCGGGTTCTTTATAATTACACCTTTAATTCCTGTAACTTTGTTCCCTTGAGCGTGTCAGTGGCTCGCCTTCTCGCCAACAACGCATCAATGGACCAAGCGCCGGGTCCTTCCAGTAACAGAAAAGCACAGCACATGAGTTGGGCAAACTCGGAACGGATCTCGTGCAGCACGGCCCAGAAACCTACTTGAGGTGGCACAGGCGGCAAAGGCAGCGGTGATGTACCCAGGTACAAAGGAATCTTCGTCGAGGCCATCGCGACGATCATTTCAATGATGAAGGGCAGCGCGATCAGGCGCGTCATGAATCCAGTTAGTATCAGCAGGCCGCCAATGATTTCAAACCAACCATCGGCCGTGGCGGTGAAATGAGGCACGGGAAATCCCAACTTAGTAAAACGCCCCACTCCCTGGTTTGGATAAACGAATTTAAGAATGCCTTCCCACAGAAACACAGACCCGGCCATCAATCGAAGCAAAATAGTAGCCCTGGGCCCGTCCGGCGGTGGGTTGAGTAACCAATTAATCATGTTGTTCATCTCCCCCTAGTCTCCTAACTTCCGTCAGCTATAAAGACTGCGATCGCTGTCTGAATATTCCCGAGCTGACAGGGAGTCTCATCGCAGCGTGTCTCAGAGCTTCAACCTTTCATTGGCCACATGCTTTTGCGCCTGTGCAAAAAAACTCAACCCCTCTTATTCATCCCAGGGCTTTAGCCTGGGGATGCGAGTTCTTGAGTTTCGGAAACCATTTCAATGGTTTAAACAGCGCCATGCCGCAGCGCCATTTGGCCACCGGAAAGATAAAGAAACCATTAAAATGGTTTTCTAATTGGCTGAGCTCGCTGATCCCCAGGCTAAAGCCCTGGGGTGAATGAGAGTAGTTGAGTGCTGACACAGTTTCTAAAACATCGGGTGAATTCGAGATTGGGCGGCGGGAATAAAAGAGCTCGCATCTCAGTCTTTAATTAGAAGACCGTGGCCCGGAAAACTGCGAGGTATTAGTTGCCTGAGCAAAGCAAAGTCGTTCGGTTTGAAGAGATTGCCTTGCCGCACCTGCCTGCTGCCTACAATCTCGCTCGCTGGTTGGTGCACAACGAATCCGACGCTGAAGATGTAGTCCAGGAAGCTTACTTGCGCGCGTTTAAGTTCTTTGGCGGTTATTACGGTGGGGACAGTCGATCGTGGCTGCTGACGATTGTACGCAACACCTGTTACACCTGGCTGCAGCAGACTCGGGCACTGCGCCTTGCCGAGCCCATTGAAGACAACCTCGAGGAGGTAGGTCTGGACTACGCAAATCCCGAAGTGTTGTTGCTGCAAAACGTCGACTCCCAGGTGGTGCGTTCTGCCTTACAACAGTTACCCGTAGAGTTCCGCGAAGTGATGGTGCTGCGGGAAATGGAAGGTCTCTCATACAAAGAGATTGCCAACGTTGTCGATGTTCCGCTCGGCACCGTGATGTCGCGGCTGGCACGCGGACGCAAGCGACTGCAGGAGTTGCTTGCCCAGCACATGGGCAAGGAGGTGAGCATTGAGTTGCGAGCAAACGCGTGATCTGCTGCATGGCTATCTCGACGGTGAGGTAGACCTAGTGAAGAGCCTGGAGATCGAGAAGCATCTTAAGGATTGTCATGCCTGCGCCGACAGCTACCAGGGAATTCGTAGTCTGCAGACGGCTATCAG
>DATFRK010000116.1:0-5931 GCA_035263325.1 Pyrinomonadaceae bacterium
TACAAAACTGACCGCAGCGATGAAAACCATGAGCGTGATGATTTCCCCGGATCTTTTCACTTATACCCCCTGGCCTTGCCTGACCGAAGTTCTAAACGGAGCTGAATAACGGTGTATGAAGGTCCGGTCACTATGCCCAAATTGGGCCAAGAAGGTTTTGAGATTGTCTGTCTTTTCTGTCGCGGTGGCGGGGGTCGACTAAGGGTTTTACCTGAGTGTGGTCCAACCGGACTACAGGGAAACCCCCGATGGGAGCGCAGGCGGCTTCGCCTGCCTTCTTATTTCACTTATCGTTTGCCAGGGCGGTCGAGCCGCGTGCGGTCCCAATCAGAAGACTTTGAGGTTGAGTTAAGGTTTGGGAAGGAATTCGTTTAAGAATTCCCTCCCAATGCAGTTAGGTCAATTACCTGGTGGGCACTTTTTCTCCGTTACCGGTGAGGTTGAGACGGTCACGGAATAGGTTGAGTAGCAGCAGGGTACCAATTCCACCGCCACCCTCTGCTCCACCACCGGATGCCATAACATCTGGAGTGATGCGCACGCCCTTCTCGCCAATCACCTTGAGTGTTTCCACCAGGGCCACTCCCTGGGCGCCCAGCGCGTTCACCTGTTCGTGATAAGCGACGCCCTGTGCTTCACCCATCAAGCGAACCTTCTCCGCCTCGGCTCGGCCGGTTTGCAGGATGTAGTGGGCCTCGCCTTCAGACTCGGCCTTGCGTTGCTCCGCTCGTTTGCCGGCGATTTCCACACCGACGGTCGCGGCCATCAGATCCTTCTGATTGTCCGCCTGCGACTTGGTTCTCTCGAGTTGAATGCGCTTTTCTTCCGCCTCGCGTTGCGCATTGAACATGTTCTGCCGTTGTTCGGCCAGAATCTTTTCGGTCTGCGTCTTCATCAATTCTTCCGGCAGGTGAATGTGGCAGATCAGAACGTTAACCACGTCGACGTGATACTTGAGCAGGTGGGCTCTGACGCGGGCTTCGGCTCGTTCCTGCTCTTCGTGGCGATTCTGCAGGTAGGCCATCGCCGATGATTCAGAAGCCTGGTTGCGGAAGATCGAGTCGATCAACGGATGCATCACGTTCTGGATGAGTCGTTCGATACCGCCGATCTTTGCGACCATGAAAGGCGCGTCTTCAGGCTTTACCCGGAACACAACGCGTACCTCCAGCTGCATCGTGAATCCGTCTTTCGAAATCACTTCAAATGGGTTGAAGGTGTTCTGGACTTCTCCGGCAGTCCACTCTACGGTTTGGTTCGTGGTCGGGATCACTATTGGGGAAACCGCCAGCGTGTTGACGTAGTAGCGGCCTGGACCAACCACGCTTTCCTGGATGCCGCGATAACCTTCCGGAACGACATACGCCTCGTGAGCTCCTTCGTCCAATCTGCGATCGGCTGGATCACCGCTCATCAACTCGGCTTTGATCTCCTCGACCGTGCGGTCGTCGTCAATCTTATCGAGTCGGGCAGCGGATTGTTCCGCCTGTTCCTGTTCCTCGCGTTCCATTCGTTGCCTTACTTTGGCGGCCATTTCCCGGCGCACTTCGTCGGATGGATCTTTACCAACGTTTGAGACAACAACTGCTACTTCGCCCGGCTTAACCTCCTTGGCCGTTTCCAGGATTACTTTGAAGAGCAGTGGATTGACGTAATAGGTACCCGGTAAAAGGATGTCCTTCTGTGGACCACGTTGCCCACCTCGGCCGATGAATTCATGACCGTCCTGGAAGTTGTCGTGACCTTCGACTGATTCCGCCACGTAGTCCCGCGGATTCAGGGGAGCACCGTCGAGTGCCTCTACCAGGCCGATCTGGTTTTCATTGATAACTGACGCGTCATAGAGTCGCACGCTGAAGAGGCCTGGCTTTACGTCAGAGCCACCATTAACGCTGGCTGACTGCGTCAAAATTCTGTAAACGCCTGGCGTCAAGATGTCGACTTGGGGTCCTTTCTGGCCGCCTGAGGCAATGAACTGTTCCGCATCCTGGAAGTTACGGTGATCGGAAATTGCTTTGCCCAAAAGGCGGCCGGGGTCCAGTGGTCCACCATCAGCGGCCGTCATTACGCCAACTTTTCCTTGCGGCACCATCGTGGCTTTAGCAATTGAAACACGGAACAAGTATGGGTGAATGGGCCACAGTCCAGGCGGCAAAGTTCGCAGTTGAATACCTTTGACGCCGCCTCGTTTGATGAACGCAATCGGATCTTGGAAATTGTTGTGCGCATTCTGAGCGCGGTCAGGAGCAAAAATACGACCCGGAGGCATTGGCTCACCGTCGATTGCTTCAATAACTCCCATCTCGTCGGCGCCAATTTCAATCAGCGGCACCTTGTGCACGACTTTTTCGAAGGGCCATTTGATCAGGTGCAAACCGGGCTTTAACACGTCAGCCTGGATGCCTACCTCGCCTTCAGTAGCGACGACTCGGCCCGGAGGCATCTTGGCGCCCAAATAACGCCTTTCCTTGATCGCGATCTCCCGTGCCCCGACGTTGACGAAGATTCTTCTGACCATGATCAGGAAAAAGATCAGTAGAACAAACGCACCAAACAGCAGCAGTGCTGTCGTAATGTTAAAATTTTCCATGGTATGTCTTCTTTCAGTATCAACTGGAGGCAGTTGACGGCTTAGTCGGTTGTTAACGTTTCGAGTTCCCTGCGCGCAAATGCGAGGGTTCGTTTCAGTAAGTAGCCGGCGCCAGAACGGCGAGTGCCGGCCGAGAGTACCCAGAATTCACCATTCAACAAGGCCTGTAACTCGGTGGCAGAAAGATCAGGAATTTTTCCTTCTCGCCAAAAACTCAAAGCTAGTTTCACTGCCAGGCGGTAAGTTTCTGCACTGTCGGAAAGCGCAGCGATATGCAACATCTTTGCGGTTGCACTCCGGTCAGGTATTTCTTGCCACGCGTCCATGAAAGCCAGGGCCAGCTTGGTATTTACCCTGAGTTCATTTCGCGTTACGTAAGAGGCGAGTGACGTTACCTTGGCGGCGTCGCCGGCGTCAGCCACTAAGGCATCGAGAACATCGTCGTAAAAAACAGGATCGGCGAATTGCTGAGCTTCGTTCAGAACAGTTTTGTCACCTGAGGAGGCTCGGGTCATTAGAGCTTGTTTGGCTTCCGTTTCGTTTGTGTCGAGCTGCGGGATCTCTTTAGAAGCAGCACTATCACTAAACAAGCCTCGCAGGTCCTGTGGTGGCGGAGGTAATTCTGATAATTGTGACTTGGAACCTGGCTTCTGCCAAAAATAAATGATGATGGCGAAAAGGCCGACTAAAGCAACGGAGGTTATGAGAAATGTGACCATGCTATCGGCGTACAGCTTAATAATAAATCCGTCGCCGCGTATTTGTTAATACGATTAGGGCAGGTAAAAGTTCAAGAGTCAGGAAGTGCCTGTATTTGCTGCTGTTCGACTTCGACCACGCTCGGGACTGGCTGAAAAACCTTTCAGAAATTAGCTGTTCGCCCTTCGTTTTCGTGCCCTGGAACTGGCTTGCTGTTTAACGAGTCGGATAGAATCTGCGCGCGGCCCGCAATCAAGTGCTGGGAAGAGTTGGCCAGGTTGGCTTTAACCCACATTCCCTGCTTCCAAATGCAACTGACGAAATGCAGATTGACCCAGGTCAGCACTTTCATAGGTTGCTTTTGAGACTTGTCCTGGATGAGTAAATCCAAAGCGAAGATATGTCGGGCAAAACTGGTTAGTAAGATTCCTTAAGACTTCCAAGGAGCCTCCATGAGATACCGAGTCGTTTCCGCCTTAGCCACGATGGTCGTCGTTGCCTGGACCATTTCCGCGTACGCGCAAACTGGCCGTCACGTCCCGACCGTCGATGAACTGTTGACCTTACAAACGGTTGGTGCCGTACAGATCTCTCCCGATGGGAAGTGGGTCGCGTACACGGTGGGGTACGGCGATTTCAAGCAGGATGCATTTGTAAATCAGATCTGGCTGGCGGACGTTACTTCGGGTCGAACCTTTCAAGCTACACGCGGCGACAAATCGTCCACAACGCCGAAGTGGTCACCTGACGGCGCCTGGTTGACGTTCTTGAGCAATCGGATCGAGGACAAGAATCAGATCTTCGCCATCAACCCTCTCGGCGGCGAGTCAATTCAACTGACCAAATCCGAAACCGCAATCAATAACTTTGCCTGGTCGGAGGACGGAAAATCGATTGCGTATCTCGCAACCGAACCCGCCCCGCCCGTCTCCAAGGAACGCAAAGATTATTTTGGCGACTTCGAAGTCGTGCGCAAAGAGTATAACTTCAGTCACATTTGGACCTTGAACGTAAGCGATGCTTTCAACGCTCCCGTGGTCGGGAAGCAACGCACTAAAAAGAAAGACTTTAGTGTCGACTCTCTATCCTGGTCGCCAGACGGATCGAAGATCGCCTTCAGTGCGACGATTAACCCCGATCTAATTCAAGGTGTGACCGGGGATATCTATGTTTTGAATCTGGCTGATGATTCAGTGCGCAAGATTGTTTCTCAACCGGGGCCAGACAATGGCCCGCGGTGGTCACCAGATGGGAAACAGATCGTGTTTGCCTCGGCCATGGGCCGTGTGCCGTCGTTTGCGACTAATACGCAGCTGGCTATTGTTTCGGCCGAGGGTGGAACACCAAGGTCCATCACGGAGAACTTCGACGAGAACGCTGGTCTTATCGATTGGAAGCCAGACGGTATTTACTTCAACGCGCTGCAGAAGACTGCGGCGCACCTATTCCGCCTCGATCCAGCAAGGGGCACGGCGACGCGCGTCTCCGCTCCTGATAATTTGCTCGCCGGCGGCTTTTCACTAAGCCGGGATGCAAAGCAGATTGCTTTTACCGCTAGTTCCATGACCACGCTCGCTGAAGTTTTTGTAACGAACACCAGCAAGTTTGAGCCGCGGGCACTAACGAAGATGACTGAGCAGACGAAGAACCTCACCCTCGGCGCCAGGGAACTGGTTACCTGGAAGAGTACGGATGGCACTGACATTGAAGGAGTCTTAATCAAGCCGGCGGATTTTGATGCGTCTAAGAAATATCCACTCCTGTGCATCATTCATGGTGGCCCAACTGGCGTCGATCGGCCGTCACTTTTGTCGCCCGATTCGCGCACCTATCCGGCCGATATTTGGGCCGCACGCGGTGCCCTGATATTGAAAGTTAACTATCGTGGCAGTGCGGGCTATGGAGAAAAGTTTCGCCGGCTCAATGTCCGAAATCTCGGTGTTGGCGATGCCTGGGATGTGATCTCCGGAGTCGATAATTTGATTGCCAAGGGGTGGGTTGATCGCGATCGAGTTGCCTGTATGGGCTGGAGCCAGGGTGGTTACATCTCGGCCTTTCTGACCGCTTCTTCTGATCGCTTCGCAGCCATTTCCGTGGGTGCTGGAATTTCGGATTGGGCGACGTATTACTACAACACTGATATCACTCCGTTCACGATCAACTATTTGGGTGACAACCCGGTGAATGATCCGGCCATCTATCAAAAGACGTCTCCGGTTTCCTACATCAAGCAGGCTCGCACACCAACTCTCATTCAGCATGGCGAGTTGGATCGTCGTGTTCCGATTGCGAACGCGTATCAACTTCGCCAGGCACTAGAAGATCGTGGGGTCAAGGTTGAAATGATCGTTTACAAAGGCTTTGGCCACGGCATCACAAAACCCAAGGCCCAACGGGCCGTAATGCAACACAACCTGGGCTGGTTCAATCATTACATCTTCAACGACCCGTTACCGGACTTTGCCAGTCCTGCCGTCCCCAGGAAAGAGAACAAAGAAATTGACAAGAAGGCGACCGACCAATGACCGGGATGCAAAGCTTAATTAAACGAATCTTCTATCTAGGGATAGTCGTCGCCTTCGTTCTTGTTCCCGGGGTGGCGGCGCAAACACCGGTCGACGAAGACGACGTCATCCGGGTTG